>JBKJON010000258.1:0-4070 GCA_046595715.1 Marmoricola sp. | reverse complement strand
CTCTTGCTCAGGGCCAGCACGTCGGAGAAGCGGTCACCGTCCCAGTCGCCGGGGGACACGATCTGGGCGAACCCGCTCCAGCCGCTGCCGATCTTGACGGCCGAGCCGACCGTGCTGCCGATCACGGGATAGAAGAGGAGGTCCCCAGTACGGGTGCGGCCCAGGGCATCACCGCGGCCGTCGGAGTTGAACCCCCCGCGGGTGGAGACGGTGAGCGACAGGACCTGGGTGTACGTCAGGCCGGACAGCGCCTTCCAGTCGTTCGCGGTGACGGTCCCGGTCACCGCCACGCGGGCGGCCTTCTGGAACGCCGACACCCCGGTGGTGGTCTTGGCGCCGAACTCGCCGTCGGCCGTGCCGACCGCGTAGCCACGGCGGTTCAGCTCGAGCTGGAGGTCTCGGACCGACCAGCCGGTGGCGCCGGCGGCGAGGGTGAGCGTGCCGTAGGCGGCATACAGCTTGCTCGTCTGGACCGGTGCGGGAGGTGGCGTGACGATCGGGGCTGGAGCCGAGGCGTAGGTCGCGGCCTTGCTGCGGATGGTGTCCATCTGCGGGTAGAGGTAGCGGCCGGGGCACAGGGTGTAGGAGGTGTTCTGGTGGGCGTGGACCGTCGGCAGGGTGACGGTGACCCCGGCCGCGAACTTCGCGCCGGTGCCGCCCTGTGAGGTGAGCTGGGTCGTGGCCCGGGGGCTGACGCCGTACTGCGACAGCTTCCAGCCGGCGACCTTGGCCAGCGAGTCGACCATCACCGTCGGGGCACTGGTCGTCTCGTAGTTGCCCATCGCCGCGATGCCCATGGTGTTGGTGAGAAGCCCATCGAGTGGGCGCCGCGGACCGGCTCGGTGATGGACCCTGCGCGTCCCTCGTAGACGCGGCCCCACTTGTCGACGAGGAAGTTGTAGGCGATGTCGGCCCACCCGAGGCCCTGGGTGTCGTAGGCATAGATGCCGCGAACCTGGGCAGCGGCCGACTCGGGGGTGTAGTCGTTGGTGCCGGCGGTGTGGTGGATCGTGATCGCCTTGACGGTGCTGCTCAGCGTCTTGCTGCCGAGCAGGCTCTCGTCGGCGCCCCACTGCGAGCGGGTGATGATCGTCGGCTGGGCTGCCGCAGCCGAAGCTGCGGCGGCAGGAGCCCTGGCGGTCAGGTCGTCGTCGGCGGGGGAGGTGCCGGGGTCGATCGTGGTGACCTGGAGGTCGGGGAGCGTGCGTCCGCGAGGGGTGTCGACCCGGACCTGGATGCCGGTGCCGCCCTCGCTCACGATCGGGGTGGTGCCGAGGCGCGCCCCGACGGCTTCGGCAGTGCCGGCCTCGGGGCCGTCGTCAGGGACGGGCAGCAGCTCCCAGCCCGACCAGCCGGTGGCTTCCTTGACGCGTACGTGCACGGTCACGTCGTCGGCCGACAGGTCGGTGGAGCTGGCCCAGGAGATCCCAGCGACCGAGAAGCGCGGGCGGGACTGCTCGGGCGTGAGGACCGAGGTGACCCGGCCGACCGGGGTGGCAGCGGTGGCCGAGCGGGCTGCGTCGGAGGTGACACCCACCGAGGCGGCGATGCCGGTGGCCAGGTGGCGGCCGGCCCTGTCCTCCCGCTGGGCGGCGGCGCGGTCGATCCCGGAGATGGGGGTGTTCACGACCTTGGGGGCCACCGGCCGGGGGGTGTCAGCGGCAGCGAACGAGACGGTCGGGAGGGCGACGAAGGCGGGGGTGAGGGCAACGGCGAGGGCAGCAGAGATCAGTCGCATCAGTGAAAGTCCGGAGGGTCAGCAGGGGCGGGTGTGACGACAGTGAAGAGTTGCACCGCCGCGAGGTGCCCGACAGGACTAGGACAAAAAGATGAGACTTTCGGACGACCCCGCCACGGCGTGTCGTCCCGCTCACCCGGCGTGGCGCGTATGCCGCGGGTCAGCGCTGAGACACCTGTCCCGCCGGAGTGCGGTGCCCTCCGAGCCGACCTAGGATCAAGAGGTGAGTGGCAGCGCGGATTCGTCGACGCATCCGGCACGAGTGGTCCGCGAGGCCCTCGAGACCGTGCGCGCGGCACCAACCATCCTGGACGCCCTGAGACGGGTGGCCGCAGTGGCGGCCGCCGCTGCCGACGACCATGCCGGCGCCAGCACGGACGACCTGCGGGCCGCAGCCCACGACCGGGGTGACGCCCTCGTCTCCCTCGCGGCCATCCACGCCCTGGCTGCCCTCCCCGTCGCCGACACCGCGACCTTGGTGCGGCTGCTCGGGTCCGGCGACGCCTTCCGGGTCGAGCATGCCGCCTGGGCCCTGCACCGCAGCGCCCCCGCGACCGCAGCCATGCCGGCCCTCGTCGAGCTGGTGGCGTCCGGGGGCGTGACCGGCATGCTGGCCCAGCGCACCCTCGAGCACTGGGCTCCCCGGGCGCCCGAGCCGGTCCTCGCCACCCTGCAAGCCGCCCTGTCGACCACCTGGTCGACCGCCCTGTCGACTGCCCTGTCGACCGCCCCGGCGCCCGCCCCTGCGCCCCGGCCCCCCGGCTCCCTCGGCAGTGACGACATCGCGCGGACGAGACTCGTCGAGACGGTGGGGCTGGTCCCCGGTGCCGCGGCGACGGCCCTGCTGCTGGGAGTCGTGGACGACGACCGGGAGGCGCTGTCCACCGTCGCGGCGGCGACCGCAGCCTTGGGGGACTGGTTCGCCTCGCGTCCCCGGCGGGGTGCCACGGGCCGCGGACGCGGTCACGCGGCATACCCGGGGAGCGCTGCCCAGGGGCTCACGGTGGCGCAGCTGTTCCTGCACGCCGACATCGACGGTGAGCTGAGCAGCGCCGGCAAGGGTGACACCGGGGGCATCGCGACCCTCCTGGTCCACCTGGGCAACGCCCTGCTCGAGTCTGGCCGCGGGGTCGAGCGCGTCGTGACGATCTCGCGTGGGCGCCCCGACGGCGACGGCGTGCCGGACGACCTGGGCGCCCCCGGACACCACTACGCCCAGGTGCCGCTGTGGGGTCCTCCTGTCGGGATGTCCGATGCCTGGATGCACCGCATCGCCGTACGTCGCGGCGTCACCCGGATCCTGCAGGCCGCTGGCCACGTCGACGCGATCCACCTGCGGATGGCCGACGTGGGATCGTTCGCCGCAGCCGAGGCGGCCCGCCAGCTCGGTGTCCCCGTGGTCTTCACCGTCGCGCCCGACCCGCACGCGCTGCTCGCTTCCCGGGAGGCAGCCGGTGAGCTCACCCGGGAGTCGTTCGCGCAGGCAGATGCGGTGGAGCACCTGACGTTCCGTGACCACCTCGTGCGGGCGTCGGCGCGCGATGCCGACCAGCTGGTGCTGTTCCCGAGGCCGGAGCTGGCGAAGGACAGTCTCGACCTCCTGGGTCTCGACCTGGCGGTCGAGGGCCACCGGGCGACGGTGGTCGCGGAGGGGATCGACTTCCGCGCGGTGGACCGTGCCGGGGCTGCGCACAAGCGCCGGACACCCATGGCCAAGCGCTCCGTCGGAGGCTCAGGTGGTGCCCCCGGCGGAGCGATAAGTGGAGCGCCCGACGGAGCCTCCGGTGGCGCTCACGACGCGGAGCCAGACGTAGATCCCACCGCGCTGGCGCTGGCCCAGCTCGACGCCCTGTTGAGCGGACTGCCCGTCGAGCGACGTGGCCTCCCGCTGGCCATCACGGTCGGACGCCTCAACCGCGTCAAGGGCATGGCCACCCTCGTCGAGACGTGGCGCCGCGACGACGACCTGCACGCGCGGTGCAACCTGCTCGTGGTCGGTGGCGACCTCGAGGACCCGTCCGGCGACGAAGCGGCCGAGCTCGCCCGCATCGACGCGGTCGTGCCCCGAGGCGCTGCGGCCCGCGAGGGTCTGCTGCTGCCCGGTCACCGCCCGCACTCCACCGTCGCCGCGTGGCTCGCGGCCACCCTGCGCGGGCGGCCCGGTTCGGCCGAACAACCCGGATCGCTCGGTGTGGCAGGCGGATCCGGCCTCGCCGGACCGGCGGGGGTCTACGTGTCGGCCAGCCTCAAGGAGGAGTTCGGCCTGGCCATCCTCGAGGCCATGGCCGCCGGACTGGTGGTGGTCGCGCCAGCCGGTGGTGGTCCGGCCACC
>JBKJON010000226.1:0-3681 GCA_046595715.1 Marmoricola sp. | reverse complement strand
CGCGGGAGGAGTTCTACGCCGACTTCAACGAGCCCGGGCTGATCTACTCCCCAGACCTGGTCGACTGGTTCCAGCGCATGGAGATCCCCAACCTGGCCACCGACACCATCGCGAACGAACGCAGCTTCGACCCCGTCACCGGGATCGAGGTGGCACTGCACTGCGCGCTCATGCGCAACCTCGGTGTGGCGTTCACCGAGATCTGTTGGCTGGACGACCTGGCCGCCGCATGTGCTGCAGACAACCGGTGGTCCTTCCTCTACACCGCCGCCCCCCTCAAGGTCGTCGGCGCGAGCGGGGCACCTGTGAACCCCGTCGTCATCCGCTAACTGTCCTCATCCGCTGTCCACGAAGGGAACACCCATGCCTACTCGGTCGATCGACGACCTCCGCGACTCCCACGGGCGCTTCTCGATGCTGGCTGTAGACCAGCGTGGCTCCCTCCGGACCATGCTGGCCAAGGAAGGTGACGCCGAGTCTGTTGGGGACGCCGAGCTCGTCGCCTTCAAGCTGGACGTGGCGCGCCACCTGTCGGCCTCAGCCAGCGCCATCCTGGTTGACCGTGACTTCGGCCGTGAGGCAGCCCTCGCAGCCAGCTGCCCGGTGATCCTGGCTGCGGACATCCTGGGCACCTCCGTCCCCGGTGGCGCCGTCGACGTGGCCACGCTGGATCCGGAGGTGACCACTGAGGTCGCCACCGAGTTCGGCGCGACCGCCCTGAAGATGCTCGTGCCCTGGACACTGGATACGCGGGACGCGGCTGTCGAGCTGTCCGAACAGTTCATGGCGCTCAGCCGCCGGCTGGGTATGCCCGGCATCGTCGAGGGGGTGTTTCGCCCGGCCGACCTCGCCTCCATCTCGGATGCCGATCGGGATGAGGCGCTGGTCACCGCAGCGCGCGACTTCGCCACCACTGGCCCGGACATGTACAAGGCGGAGGTGCCTTCCTACGGGCGAGGCGAGCCGGCGGCGATCACGGCGACCGCCTCACGGATCAGCGAGGTCCTCAGCTGCCCGTGGGTGGTCCTGTCGTCGGGTGTCTCTGCCGACGACTTTCCGGCAGCCGTGGTCGCCTGCCGTGAGGGGGGCGCGAGCGGGTTCCTTGCCGGCCGCGCGATCTGGGCAGATGCAGTCGACGCGCAGGACCCGGTCGACTTCCTGCAGACCGTCTCGACGACACGCCTCCAGCGGATGGCTGCGGAGTGACGACGGGGTCGGAGGTCGTCGTCGCCGGCCGTATCTGCATCGACCTCTATCCCCAACAGGCCGGCCTCTCCCTGGGTCAGGTCACCTCGTTCGGCAAGTCGATAGGCGGCAGCGCCGCCAACGTGGCCGTTGCCGTGGCGCGGCACGGGCGCACGGTGTCGTTCCTGACGCGGACCGGTGACGACCCCTTCGGTGAGTACGCCGTGCAAGAGCTGCAGCGCTTCGGGGTGGATGCATCGGCGATCCGCCCGGTGACCGGGATGCAGTCAGTGCTGACGTTCTGCGAGATGTTCCCGCCGGACAACTTCCCGCTCTACATCTACCGGAATCCGACCGCCCCGGACATGTACCTGGAGGCAGCCGACCTGCCCCTCGATCAGATCGCTGAAGCGCGAATCTACTGGGCCACTGCCACAGGACTGTCGCAAGAACCGAGCCGTGGTGCCCATCTTGCTGCCTGGACGGAACGAGGCCGACGCGAGCACACCGTCCTCGACCTGGACTACAGACCCTCGTTCTGGCCTAACGCCGACGAAGCACGCCGCATCGTCGGGCCTGCCATCGACCACGCCACCATTGCCATCGGCAACCTGGAGGAGTGCGAGATCGCTGTCGGCGAGAACGACCCGCACCGGGCCGCCGATGCACTCCTCGAGCGTGGTGTCGAGCTCGCCATCGTCAAACAGGGACCCAAGGGTGTCCTTGCGCGAACGCCCGACGAGACCGTCGAGGTGGCCCCTGTCCCGGTGGACGTCGTCAACGGTCTCGGTGCCGGCGACGCGTTCGGGGGAGCGCTGTGCCACGGACTCCTCGAGGGGTGGGGGCTCGAGCGGCTCGTGCGATTCGCCAACGCAGCCGGCGCCCTGGTCGCCAGCCGTTTCGAGTGTTCGACCGCGATGCCGACAACAGAAGAGGTCCTGACGTTCGCGCGGGAGAGAAAGGTGTTGCCGTGACTGGGAAGGTGCTCGTGCTGGGCGCGACCGGGGTGGTCGGCAACGCGGCCGCCCGCCGGTTCCTCGCCGACGACGGCTACGACGTCGTCACCGTCTCGCGGCGTGAGCCCGGGCTGCCGGACCATCCGCGGCTGCGTCACCTGCCCCTCGACCTTCGCGAACGGGGTGCCACGACGGCGGCACTGCGCGAGACAGGTCCGTTCACCCACGTGGTGTATGCAGCGCTGTACGAGAAGCCCGACCTCGTGGCCGGCTGGCAGGACCCCGAACAGATCCACACGAACGAAGTGATGCTTGCGAACGTGCTGGACGGACTGAGCGACGGTGGCGCGCCACTGGAGCACTTCTCGCTGCTCCAGGGCACCAAGGCCTACGGCTACCACGTCCGGCCGATGCGAGTGCCCGCCAAGGAGTCGCAGCCGCGTGTCGAGCACGACAACTTCTACTGGGTGCAAGAGGATCTGTTGCTGTCCGAGGCCCGCGCACGCCACTTCCCCTTCACGATCTTCCGACCCCAGTTCATCTTTGGCTCCGTCCTGGGCGCAGCCATGAACCTGATACCCGTGCTGGGTTGCTACGCAGCCATACGTCGCGAGCTCGGCGAGCCCTTCTCGTTCCCTGGCGGGGCGCCCTACGTCGCGGAGGCGGTCGACTCACGCCTCCTGGCTTCGGCGCTGCACTGGGCCGGCACCGCACCGACCGCACAGAACGAGACCTTCAACATCACCAACGGAGACGTCTTCGACTGGCGTGACATCTGGCCGGTGCTGGCCGAGTCGCTGGGTGTCACGACCGGCCCCGACGAACCCCTGTCGCTCGCGGAGTGGCTGCCCCAGCAGGAGGGCGTCTGGAGCCAGGTCGTTCGGCGCCACCGGCTGCGTGAACTGAGCCTGAGCGACATCGTCGGGTACTCGCACGTGTACGCCGACAACGCCTTCGGATGGGCTCCCGGCGACGCGCGGCTCGAGAGCCGCACCACGCCCGTCCTCCTGAGCACGGTGAAGCTGCGCCAGGCAGGCTTCGCAGACTGCATCGACACCGAAGCGATGTTCCACCACTGGTTTGACCGGCTACGGGTCGACCGCATCATCCCCTGAGAGCGCGAGGAGCGTCATGAAGGCAGTGCAGTATCTCGGTGACCATCGTGTCGAGGTCGTCGATGTGGCCATGCCCGAGCATGGGCCGAAGGATGTCTTGCTGGAGCCGCTGGCCGTCGGGATCTGCGGCACCGACCAACACATCCTCGATGGCGCATATCCAAGTCGGCCGCCCATCACCTTGGGTCACGAGGTATGCGCCCGGGTGCTCGAGACCGGGACAGAGGTCACCTCGATCAGGCCGGGCGACCTGGTCACGGTTGAACCTCACCTCTACTGCGGCGTCTGCGTGTACTGCCAGTCAGGACGGCTGCACATGTGCCCGCGACGGCAGGCTCCCGGCGTGCACCTCCCGGGGGGAATGGCCGAGCGACTCGTCGTCCCCGAGTCCCTTGCCTACAGGCTTGCTCGGTCGACGTCACCGC
>JBKJON010000571.1:0-2776 GCA_046595715.1 Marmoricola sp. | reverse complement strand
CGGTGGTCAGGGTCGAACTGGTCCTTCACGCGCTGCATCAGGTCGAGTGCGGGGATCGGACCCCAGACGTCGACCGCGGCCTTGACCGCAGCCGGCGCATCGAGGACCACGGCACTTCCACCGACGCGGGTGCAGGTCGCGCGCAGCCGGTCGACCGCGGCCCCGGCCTCGTCGGCAGTGACACCGGCAGGCAGGGCGGCGTACACGACGCCGGCACCCGCGGAGCCGCGGACGTGCGCACCGGTCTCGGCGGCCACTCTGAGCACCTCGGCGAGTCCGGACAACGAGAAGGTCAGCTTCAGGGCGGTGGCCCGCTCGTCGCCACGAGCAACGACGTCCCAGGGGTACGCCGCTCCGCCCGCCGGTGCCTCCTCGGACTCGGTGGCGCTCCCACCGAAGAGGCTCCGGACCGTTGCCGCCCGCCCGGCGACCCCGTCCGCCCGCCCCTCGAGCAGCACGTGGACGGCTCCGCCCCCGGTCCCGGGGGGCCACTCGACCTCGATCGCAGCAGGAACGGCCTGGGCGTGCAGCACGCTCTGGACCGCGACCTGCGCGCTTGCCGGGTCGGCCACCGACAGGCTCACCCACGAGCGCGCGGGAGGGCCGGGGTGCAGCCGGAACGTCGCGTCGGTGATCACCGCGAGCGTGCCGAACGACCCGATCACCAGCTTGCCGAGGTCGTAGCCGGCGACGTTCTTCACCACGCGCCCACCGGCCTTGGCCACCACGCCGTCCGCACGGACGACGGTGACGCCGATCAGGAGGTCGCGGGCGCTCCCGGCGGCGATGCGACGCGGTCCGCTGGTGTTGGTGGCCAGCAGGCCGCCGATGGTGCAACCCGCGACGGTCTCGTCCAGCGCGAGCTGCTGACCGCCCTGGCCGACGACGCTCTGGACCTCGGAGAGCAGGGCACCGGCCTGCGCGGCCACGATCAGGTCGCCGGCCGCGTGGTCGAGCACCTGGTCGAGCCCACTGACGTCGAGGAGCACGTCGGCGCTGCGCGGCGGGCGCCCCCACGAGAGCTTCGTGCCCTGGCCGCGCGGGACCACCGTGAGCCGGTGGGCCGCCGCCGCCCGCAGCACCTCTGCGACCTGCGCGGTGTCAGCGGGCCGAGCCACCAGGCCGGGATCGACGCCGTCGACCTGGTCCTCGGGAGTCGCGTCGGCCACAGCGTCGCACGCGGAGGCGATCGCCTCCCGCGCCGTCTGGTTCAGGGTCATGGCACTCATCAGAAGACCTCCGCCAGTCCGGCGTCCTGGAGCGGATGGGCGCCCTTGTGCCGTCCGGGGACCTCCCCGCACAGGCGCGGCGTCGGGAACACCTTGCCAGGGTTGGAGATGTTCTGCGGGTCGAAGGCGCAGCGGACCAGCTGCATGGTGTCGAGGTCCTCGTCGGTGTACATGCGCGGCATGTACTTCGACTTGTCCATGCCGACCCCGTGCTCGCCGGTGATGGAGCCGCCGTGCTCGATGCAGAGGTCGAGGATGGCGCCGCTGACCTTCTCCGCGGCCTCACCGGCACCCTTGATGGAGTCGTCGAAGAGCACCAGCGGGTGCAGGTTGCCGTCGCCCGCGTGGAAGACGTTGGCGACGCGGACGCCGGAGTCACCGGACAGCTCCGCGATCGCCTTGAGCACCTCCGGCAACGCTGTGCGCGGGATGACGCCGTCCTGGACGATGTAGTCGGGGCTGATGCGCCCGACCGCGGCGAACGCGGACTTGCGGCCCTTCCAGATCAGGGCCCGCTCGGCCGGGTCGGTGGCGAGCCGCTGCTCGAAGGCACCGTTCTCGTGGCACAGCCGCTCGACGTCGGCGTACTCCTGCTCGACCTCGGTCGAGGCGCCGTCGAGCTCGATGACCAGGACCGCGCCCGCGCCGTCCGGGTAGTTGCAGCTCACCGCGGCCTCTGCGGCCTCGATCGCGAGCGCGTCCATCATCTCGATGGCCGCGGGGACGATGCCGGCCGCGATGATGGCCGAGGTCGCGGCGCCCGCCTGGTCGGTGGACTCGAACCCCACGAGGATCGTGCGCACCTCCTCGGGCAGCCGGACCAGCCGGACCGTGACGGAGGTGACGATCCCCAGGGTGCCCTCGGAGCCCACGACAGCGCCGAGCAGGTCGTAGCCGGGGCTGTCCGGCGCGTCGCCACCCAGCGCCACCGTCGCGCCCTGGGGGGTCACGAAGTCGGCACCGAGGACGTGGTTGGTGGTGAAGCCGTACTTCAGGCAGTGCGCCCCACCGGAGTTCTCGGCCACGTTGCCGCCGATCGAGCAGATCTGCTGGCTCGAGGGGTCGGGCGCGTAGTAGTAGCCGTGGGGGGTGGCGGCCTTCGTGACGTCGAGGTTGATGACGCCCGGCTCGACGACGGCGCGCTGGTCGTCGGGTCGTACGTCGGTGATGGTCCGCATCCTGGAGGTCACGATCAGCACGCCCTCGGCGTGCGGCAGCGCCCCGCCCGAGAGTCCGGTGCCGGAGCCGCGGGCCACGAAGGGCACGTCGTTGGCAGCGCAGGCGGTGACGATCGTCGCCAGCTGGGCGGCGTCCTCGGGGATCACCACCAGCGCCGGCATCACCCGGTAGTGCGCCAGGCCGTCGCACTCGTAGGTGCGCAGCCGGGAGATCTCGGTGACGATGCCCTCGGGCGGCAGGTGCCGCTTGACGGCTTCGAGCACGGCGGTGATCCGTGCGCCGACCCCCGGGCCTGCTCCGGGGTCTGCTGCGGGGCTCGTCGTGGCAGTGCTGGCCATCGTCGTCGCCTCAGTCGGTCTGGGCGGTGA
>JBKJON010000447.1:0-6951 GCA_046595715.1 Marmoricola sp. | reverse complement strand
GGGCCGATGATGTGCACGATGCCCTGTTCGACGTCACCCAACGGGTGCGAGCGGACGCCGAACTCCGCGGTGTTCCGTCGCAACGTCTCCACCTGCGTGCGGGAGACTGGGTCGGCGATCGGTTTGTCCCAGTCGATCGTGGGAACGTTGTGATCCTCGGTGGCAAGAGTCAGGTCTGGTCGGCGAACCGACCGATCCGAAAGTCGGAGGCCTTCGAATGCCTGAGGAGAGGTGACTTCATGGATCAGGTGAAGGTCGATGTACAGGAGGTCAGGCTCACCTGGTGCACTACGGACCACGTGCTCGTCCCAGACTTTTTCCGACAGCGTTCTACCCATATCCGAATCCTCTCCGCTTCGTTTCACATACTGAACGGCCCTACAGAAGCGTGCGGCTAAATCCTACGTTGCATCCCATTCTACGAGACGGCAGTATTACAATATGGACAACACAAGCGGAGTCGGCGTACTCGACAAAGCCGCTCTGGTGCTCGCGGCACTGGAGTCAGGTCCTGCGACCCTGGCCGGCCTGGTGGCAGGCACGGGGCTCGCTCGCCCCACGGCGCATCGTTTGGCCGTGGCCCTCGAACACCATCGGCTGGTGGCCCGTGACATGCAGGGTCGCTTCGTCCTCGGGCCGCGTCTGGCGGAGCTCTCCGCCGCGGCCGGCGAGGACCGCCTGCTGGCGACCGCCGGGCCGGTGCTGGCGCGGTTGCGCGACATCACCGGCGAGTCGGCCCAGCTGTGGCGCCGCCAGGGCGAGCACCGCGTGTGCGTCGCCGCGGCCGAGCGGCCCAGCGGACTGCGCGACACCATCCCCATCGGCTCACAGCTGACCATGCGCGCCGGCTCGGCCGCCCAGGTGCTCCTGGCCTGGGAGGACCCCGAGCGCATGCACCGCGGGCTCCAGAACGCCGCCTACTCGGCAACGGCCCTGGCCGGCATCCGCCGGCGAGGCTGGGCGCAGTCGATCGGCGAGCGCGAGCAGGGCGTGGCCTCGGTGTCCGCACCGGTCCGCTCCCCCAGCGGCAAGATCATCGCGGCGGTGTCGGTCTCCGGCCCCCTCGAACGACTCTCCCGCCAGCCCGGCCGGATGCACGCCCCCGCCGTACTCGCCGCCGCCGAGCGGCTCTCCGAGTCGCTGCGCCGGGCGGCGGCGGAGTAGTTCGCCCGACACAAGTTTTTCTGGTTAACCAGAAAAACCTTCGCTACCCAACGTTGCAACGTGGTGTCAGTGGCAGTTTTTCTGGTTAACCAGAAAAACTTCACTCACCAACAGGCAGCTTGGCGGCAATGAGCAAGAGCGACTACGGCTGCATCCGGCCTTCAGCAGACGGGAAGCAGACGGAGACGACGAGCGCGGCGCGGGTACGCCGGACCGGCGATCCACGCCGACGAGGGGTCCTCCGCGGCGGCGCAGGACACCGCGGTCACCGAGAGCCGGCGTGGGCGTGGCCCGTGCGGGCGAAGCCGAACTGGAACGGTCATGCCCTCGGTCGATCGCCAGGACCTCATGGGGTAGAGACCACCAGACTCACCCGCCAACGTGGACTGCAAGGGGGATCCGCGTCTGGCCACTCAGGGCACACATTCCGGGTCGCTTCGGTTCAACACGCCACGCAGATTCATCGGGTCGAAGTCGGTCAGCGCGAACCTCCGGTGCAGCGCCGCACCGAGGAGGAAACCGTCACTGGGCGACGGCTGCTCGATCACCGCGAGGTCGTCCTCGGCGAACCCGTTCGCGTCACCGTCGCGAAACCGTCCGTCACCTCGCCGCCGATCCGGTCCCGATGCCGGCCCCGCGCGAGTCGGCCAAAGGTGTCGGCAGCGCGGGCAGCCGAGGGCCTCGACACCTGCGCCCGAGCCGCCTACCTCGGAGCAGGATGTCGTGTCGATCCATGAGCCTGTCCGGGCCGATGTGGTCGAGCACGCGGTGGTGGGCGCCGTCCTTCTGGAGCCGGCGCTGGCCCTGCGCAGGGTCGCGCACCAGAACAGCGGGGTCGCCTGGGCTGAACGAGTCCTAGCGTCGGGGGTCGTCGACCTCGGCGGGGTCGTCGGTCGGGTCGAGGAACACGTGCCGTACCTCCGGGTGGGCCTCGCGCACCCGACGCTCCACCTCTTCGGCCGACTTCTCGATCTCCTCGACCGTGGAGGTGTCGTCGAGGTCGACCCGCGCGGCGACCAGCACCTCGGTCGGCGACATCCGCATCGTCAGCATCTCCACCAGGCTGTCGATGCCCGGAGATTCGACGATCGTCCTGCGGATGGCTTCCTGGGCGTCCTCTGGGAGCGCCTCGCCGATCAGCGCACGCTTGTTCTGCTGGCCCAGCGCGTAGGCCACCCCGACGAGCAGCACCCCGATGGCGACCGAGGCCGCACCGTCCCAGAAGCCCTGTCCCGTGAGGCGGTGGAGCGTGATGCCACCGGCGGCGAGCACAAGACCGATCAGGGCGGCGGTGTCCTCGAAGGCGACCGTCTTGGCTGTGGGGTCCGGCGTGATCTTGAGGTGCTCGAAGAAACCACGGTCGTTCTCCACGGCCTCGCCGCGAAGCTGTCGCACCGCCTTGAGCCAGGAGGCACCCTCGAGCAGGAACGCGAGTCCCAGCACGACGTAGGAGACCAGCAGGCTGCCGAGCTCCTCGGGGTTCACGATGGCCTTGACGCCCTCCAGGACCGAATAGCCCGCGCCGAGCACGAAGATCCCCACGGCCGCGATCAGCGACCAGAAGTAGCGCTCCATGCCGTAGCCGAAGGGGTGTCTCGCGTCGGCCGGCTTATGGCTGCGCTTCAGCGCGGTCATCAAGAAGACCTGGTTCAGGGTGTCCGCGAAGGAGTGCGCGGCCTCCGCCAGCATCGCCGTCGAGCCCGAGATCAGGCCGCCGACCAGCTTGGCGACCGCGATGCCCAGGTTGGCAGCGCCGGCCAGAAGGACAGTCGATGTCGACTCGTCGTCACTACTCGGGGCGGCATCTGGGGCCTCGGCCATGGGCCCAGCCAAGCAGGTGCGCGGTCACCCCTCAGAAGAGGGCGTCCTGCTCGAGCTCCAGCAACAGCTGTTTGCGCTCCAGCCCGCCGGCATAGCCCGTGAGGGTCCCGTTGGCGCCGATCACCCGGTGGCACGGGATCACGATGGGCACCGGGTTGCGCCCGTTCGCCAGGCCCACCGCGCGCGAGGCCGCGTTGGTCATGCCGAGACGGCGGGCGACCTCGCCGTACGACGCGGTCTCGCCGTAGCCGATGGCGCACAGCTGCTCCCACACCCGCTGCTGGAAGTCGCTGCCCCGGGGACCGAGGGGAAGGTCGAACTCCTTCAGATCGCGGGCGAAGTACGCCGCCAGCTGGTCGGCCGCACTCCGCAGCAGCGGGTTGTCGTCCTCCCGGCCACCGATCGGCTCGCCGCTGCGAGACCCCTGGAACGGGCTGAACTCGATGGCGGTGATCTTCCCGCCCCGCGCCACGATCCGCAGGTCCCCGATCGGGGATTCGGTCACGGTCCACATCGTCGTCGTCCCCACTGTCCTCGTCGTCGTCACCCTATGTCTCCTTCGTCGTCGGTCGATCCGCTCGGATCCTGGGGAAGCTCCATGCCCGCGAGCACCACGGACCACAGCCGCATGAGCGCGTAGGAGCGCCACGGCCTCCAGCCGTCGCTGCGAGCCACCACGTCGTCGATCCCCAGCCGCGCGGCAGCGTTGCGTACGCCGATGTCGGTGGGCAGGAACGCGTCCGGGTCACCGAGTGCGCGCATGGCCACGTAGTCGGCCGTCCACGGGCCGATCCCGCGCAGGTCCAGCAACGCCGCACGGGTCTGGGTCCGGTCGGTGCTGCGGTCGAGTCGCACCTCGCCCGAGTCCAGGGCCGCGGCCAGACCGGTCAAGGCGCGGGCCCGGGATCGCGGCATCCGCAGGGCCTGGGGGTCCTCGGGGTCGAGGGCGGCGAGTCGTGCGGCGGTCGGGAACAGGCGGGTGACCCGGTGGTCACCCCCGAGCCCGAGTGGCTCGCCGTACTCCTCGACGAGTCGCCCGGCCGCGGTGCGGGCCGAGGCCAGGCTGACCTGCTGCCCCAGCACTGTCTGGACGGCCACCTCGACTCCGTCCAGCTGCCCGGGGACCCGGAGCCCCGGCGTGGCGGTGACGAGCGGCGCGAGCACGGGATCCTCCGAGAGCGCCTCGTCCACGGCGACCGGGTCGCAGTCGGCGTCGAGCAACCGGCGCGTGCGTTCCATGGCGGGTGCCAGGTCGCGGGCGTCGGTCAGGGTGAACGTGCACGGCACCTGGCCGGGCGGGCGATCACCCAGCTCCAGCCGGACGACTCCGGGACCGTGTGGGAGGCGTAGCGAGCGCTCGTACCACCCGGGCCCGGCTGCCTCGAGCCCTCGCACCACGTGCATGGCCAGGAAGAAGTGCAGGTCGTCCGCAGCGAATGGCTCGCGCACCGCGATCCGGGTGCGGATCGTGCCGGACGGGCCCACCGGCCGTCGTGACCCGACCTTGGCCCGCAGCTGGGTCGGCGTGGCGGCGTACACCTCGCGCACGGTCTCGTTGAACTGCCGCACGCTCGCGAACCCGGCGGCGAAAGCGATGTCGACGAAGGTCAGGTCGGTGGTCTCGATCAGCACCCGCGCGGTCTGCGCGCGACGGGACCGGGCCAGAGCCAACGGGCCGGCGCCGTACTCCTGGGTGACGACGCGGTTGAGCTGCCTGGTCGAGTAGCCCAGCACGTTGGCTAGGCCGTCGACGCCCTCCCGCTCGACGACCCCGTCCGAGACCAGCCGCATCGCGCGGGCGGCCAGGTCGGCGGCCACGTCCCACTCGGGAGAACCAGGAGTCGCGTCAGGCAGGCAACGACGGCAGGCCCGGAAGCCGGCCCCCTGCGCGCCGGCCGCCGTGCGGTAGAAAGCCACGTTGCGACGCTGAGGCGTGATCGCCGGGCAGGAGGGTCGGCAGTAAATGCCGGTCGTGCTGACCGCGGTGTAGAACATGCCGTCGAAGCGACGGTCACGTCCCTTCACGGCGCGATAACAAACATCCTGGTCGAGGTCCATGTCCCCAGTCTGACTGCTGGGTCTGACAGAGTCTCGCGGGAATCGGACACCGCCGCACACGCAGGACTGCTGCTCCGGCGCCCCCTGACAGCAGCCCGGCTCTCCGAGGAGACCCGGCCTGCTGGGCGGTGGTGCAACCCGACGGGATGGGACCCCGTACTCCCGCCTCGGGAGACCACACAGGCGGTGATCTGCCCCCGGCAGAAAGTCGATGCACCGCAGGCCAGACGACCGGATGCGCCCCGCCAAGGACCCTCCAGACCACAGCGACATCGCCGCCGGGCCAGTGCTCAACCCAGCAAGTCGGCGCTCTCCGCCTACCTCGAAAGACTGAAGCCATCGTTCGAGGCGCCCGACTGCAGTCACAGGTCGAGACGCCGGTCGTCGCAGGCGCAGCCGTATCGCTAGCGGTCAGCGGGTTGCTGTCACCTGTCGGCGTCAATGGGTAGTGGTCCCCTTCCGTTGCCGATGGCATCGACGGCGCCTGGCGGCGAACTCTCCCGGTGTCATGCCCGTCCTTTGGGAAGGTGGTCGAGGTCCCACTGGGCTGAGGACCTTCGACTCTCCAATCGGCGTTGGTTGTGAGATGCAATGACCACCAGGAGGAGAATCGAGCGTCTCGGAGGTGCGAGGATGACGAGCACGTCGACCCCAGGATCGAGTCGGACACCGTCTCGCGAGGCGTCCACGACCTCGCGTTGGACCGCACGCGCGATCATCGGCTCGTTCTTCCTCTGGACCAGCGGGATCCACGTGGGGGTCGCCACTATCGATCCCTCGAGCTACCGGCACTTCGCCGACGCCGCGGTCATGGCGTGGGTCGAACGAGGCTGGAACGAGGTCTTCATGGCGAACCCTCGCGTGTGGGGGCTCGCGGTCGCCGCCGGCGAGCTGATGCTCGGGCTACTGCTGCTACGCGGAGGGTATGCCGCCAAGGTCGGCTGGCTCGGAGTGATCGGATTCCACCTTGCGTTGGTTCTCTTCGGTTGGGGCTTCTTGATCTGGTCGGCACCGGCCCTTGCAGTGTTGATGGTGCTGACCCGGCGCGACTGGCCACGGCTCAGCACGTGGGAGCCGACGTCATCTCCACCGGGGGCGTGACCACGCGAGAACCGTTCCGAAAGGGGAACCCGAACACGACGCCGCGCCTCGTTCATGACGTCCTCGCCGGCGAGGACGAATGCTCTGCATGGGGTGGTTCAGTCGAGCATCCCCTCGGACCACCGGTCACGTGTGGGTCCTTGGTCCCGGACATGGAGGACCCACAGCACTGTGTCTGTCCTTGATTTCAGGCGACGCTGAGAACAAGCACCTGAGGAGTCGCTATGAGCCGCAAAGAAGACTGGTTCCCCAGCCATCTCATGGAGATGAGCAGAACCGAGTGCCTCGACCTTCTCGAGAGCCATCAGGTCGGCCGGGTGGCCTACTGCGACGACCTGGGACCGGTCGTGCTCCCGGTGAACTACGCCATGGACGAGGAGACCGTCCTCATCCAGGTGTCGCCGCACTCAACGCTTGCTCGGAACCTCCGGGCCGGGCGGGCGTCATTCGAGCTCGACGATTTCGACGAGTTCAACCAGTCGGGCTGGAGCGTGCTGGTTCGCGGGGAGTCGGCCCATGCCGAGCCCGCCGATCTTCCCGACACGGATAGCCGGCCAGTGGCCTGGGCCGAGGGTCAACGCACCTTCCACGTCCGGATCACTCCGCACGACATCACCGGCCGCCGACTGCTGCCCAGCTGAACGTCAGGCCAGTCGTGCAGCTCAGGAAGGGCGCCCCCATGACGACTTACTCGCCCGCAGGTGTTCCCATCAGGGACCTCGTCGCACTCGCGACGAGAGCACCAGATTGCTCTCGGTCGCCGGGGCACTGGGCGGCGACCTGGGCATGTCGACGCCGGCCGAAAGA
>JBKJON010000387.1:0-4456 GCA_046595715.1 Marmoricola sp. | reverse complement strand
CCCGTGGCGACGAAGGTGTCGCCCTTGCGGAAGGCTTCGTGGGCTCGCTCAGCGGTCTTGCGGAAGAGCACGAGGTCGTGGAACGTCGGCTCGAGTTGGGTGGTCGATCCGTCCTGGTTCTGGCGGAACTGCGGTACCCCGACACGGGCGCTAAACCTGGCCACGCCGTTCTCGGAGAAGTGCAGGTCGGGGTCGGTGGCGATGAACCCCTGCAGGCTCATCTGGGTCGGGATCGTCATGGTCGGTCCTCCTGATCCATACGGCGCGTCGACCGACGCCGCTCTTGGCTATCAGGTGGACAACCCCTGCCCAGGCCCCGCCGGCAACCAGGCATCGACGGATGCGACGCATCGCCAGCCCCGTGGGGGCGTCAACTGGTGCGTCTTTGCAGTAGGACGCGGTCTCCAGTGGCGATCGATCGCCGGTGAAGGGTGACACCACAGCGCGGGCAGTGGGATGAGTGCGAGCAATCCAGTGCTTGACCGCAGGTCTGGGTGCACACCTGGGCGTTGGTGCTGACCGCGGTGTGACCGCAGTTCTCACCGGAGCATCGCACTGCAGGCGGTGCTGATCGGGATGGGGCTCTCTGTGGTGGCGATGGGTCTTGCCGCCGCTGGTCTGCTCGTCCCGGCGGCCGGCGCGATCCTGCAGGAAGCCATCGATGTCCTGTCCATCGCCATCGCACTGCGCGCAGTGCTACCCGGCCGCGAGCGCCCCCACCCGATGACCGAGGCAGACATCGCGACCGCGACGACGCTGCGAGCCGAGCACGACGCGGTGCAGCCGGTCGTGGAGCTGGTCCGCACAGTCGCCGACGGGCTGTCCGACGGCGGCGCCGACCTGGCTCCGGTCCGGGAACTGCTGACCCGCTTGGAGGGTGAGCTTCTGGCGCACGAACGCGCCGACGAGCAAACCCTGGTGCCGCTCATCGCGCGTGCTCTCGGCGGCCCGGACAGCACCGCCGGGTTGAGCCGAACCCACGCCGAGATCGAGCACCAGATCAGCCGGCTGCACCGGCTGCTGGAGGGCACGACCTCCTCCGATGACAGCGCCAGCGATGTCGTGGAGCTGCGGCGGCTGCTGTACGGCCTCTACGCGATCCTGCGACTGCACAACGCCCAGGAGGACGAAGGAGCCGTCGCGCTCCTCCCTGCTCACAGTGGCCCGATCTGAGACCAGGAACGCCGCCCGCTGTTCCCGTATCCCATCGGCCTGCGGGACGGTATGTGGCGCTCGCTGATGCATTGTGATGAGCGTGCAGCGCTCAAGACTGGTGACGATCGTCGTCACCTTGTTGCTCTGCCGCGATAGCTGCCCCTCGACTCGGACTTGTTCTTTCAACCCTTTGAGACGCGCGACCAGACACGGCGCTCCGTCGAGCTGTCGGATGCCTGGCCAGAAGTGTCTGCTTTTCCAAGGTCCCCGAGAAATCGTGCATCGGGCTCCACTTGCCCTGGACTTGACCGCCCGCACACCGGCGAGGTTCCTCAGTGGTGTCATTTCGACGGATGCCTCACCCGTCGCCACCATCGCCGGGCCGTCTGGCCCCGCCGTTGCAGTGATGCGGTACTCGGTAGTACTTGGACGGACACGATCGAAGCGTGGTCGGGTGCAGCACCCGCTAGGGCGACCGTCGCGATTCGTCGTACCCAGGCGCACACCCCTCAGGCGAGTGGCCCGGAGACGGGTCGAGTTGCCTGAGCGGCCCTCTCCACGGATCACGGAACGGGCTTACCGTACTGTGCTAATCCGACGAGAGGGATGCTCATGGTTGCTGGCTCGAGGATGTTTCGGACGCTGGTCGTGGGAGCCCTAGGGCTCGGGTTGGCGCTGGCGCCGACGGTGTCGAACGCGAAGCCCGGTGGGAAGCCGTCGTTCGGGGCTGGAGCCAGCGGCGCCGGCGACCCCTACTTCCCCTACTCGGGCAACGGTGGTTACGACGTACAGCACTACGACCTCGACATCACCTATACGCCGCCTGCGCCGTCACCGGCCCCGCTGAGCGGTCGGTTCGACGGTGTGGCCACGATCCGGCTCCGGGCGACCCAGGACCTCGACCGCTTCAACCTCGACCTGCGGGGGATGGACGTCCGCCGGGTGACGGTGGACGGCCGGCCGGTCCAAGCCGTCGCCCCGCCGGCGAATGGCGTCAAGGTGGGCGGCCGGGCCTACTGGCAGGTCCAGGACGACGCACAGCGGAAGTGGGAGCTGATCGTCCAGCCGCGACCGAAGATCAAGGCCGGGCGCTCGGTCGAGCTGGTCGTCGCATATGGCGGTCACACGACCGTTCCCGAGGACCTCGAGGGCGTGCCCTACGGCTGGGTCACCACGCGGGACGGCGCCATGGTGGTCAATGAGCCCGACGGCGCGATGACCTGGTACCCGGTCAGCGACCACCCCACCGACAAGGCGACCTACCGCTTCGAGATCACGGTCCCGACCGGAAAGGTGGCCGTCGCCAACGGCCTACCTGCACGGAAGCCGACCCACGACGGCGGCCGGACGACCTGGTACTGGGACGCGCCGGACCCGCAGGCTAGCTACCTGACCACGGCGTCGGTGGGTGACTACGAGCTCCGGGAGTCCACGACCCCGGACGGCCTCCGGGTCATCGACGCCGTCGACGACAACCTGACCGCGAGAAACCGCGCGAGGACCGACGCCAGCCTGGCGCTGCAGGGCGAGATGATCGGGTTCCTCGAGACCTTCGGCCCCTACCCCTTCAACTCCTTCGGCTCGATCGTCGACGACGACTCCGTGGGCTACGCGCTAGAGACCCAGACCCGGCCGGTCTACTCCCGCGTCGCGAGCGAGGGCACGGTGGTCCACGAGCTGGCCCACCAGTGGTTCGGCAACGCGGTCAGCCCGCACCGCTGGGCCGACATCTGGCTCAACGAGGGCTGGGCCACCTACGCCGAGTGGATCTGGTCCGAGGACCAGGGACGCGACACCGCGCAGGAGCAGTTCGACAGGGTCATGGCCCGTGCGGCCGACCAGCCGTTCTGGGACGTGGTCGTCGCCGACCCCGGTGCCTTGGGGCTGTTCTCCGGCGCGGTCTACAGTCGCGGTGCGGCCACGCTCCACGCGCTCCGGGAGAAGATCGGCGACAAGGCGTTCCTCGCGGGTTCCCGGGCGTGGGTGTCGCGGTACAACGACGGGAACGCGAGCACGGCGGACTTCGAGGCGTTGTTCGAGGAGGCGTCGGGCCAGAACCTCGACCGCTTCTTCGACGTCTGGGTGCGCACCCCGGAGAAGCCGACGACCTGGTGACCGTTCTTCGCGATGCCCGTGCGGTGTCGTGCGGAGACTGGTGACTACATGACGCGTGCCTCGTGATCCCCCGTGGGGGAGTTGGCTGCACGCCTGGCGCCGTGCGGGAGGTGCCACTGGTCGGTCACCCCGTTCCACACCGGCGAATGCCGCCAGGGTCTCCACATTCGCATGGGCGAAGCCACGAGACTCGATCCCGTCGTAGATCCGCCCCCGACACACGTGCGGTGTCGGCAGGCGACTCCTCGTGTCCCAGTGGGAGCCCGCGGGATGAACTTGGCCGCCCTGGTCGTAGGCGGCGACCTCGAAGGCGCACCGCGTCCGGGTCGAGGCCTTCTCGAAGATAAGAGCCATGTTGGCGCCCACCAGGTGGCTGGCGCTCGGTGCGCGACTGCTTCTGCGCCTTGAGGTCTGCGGCCAGGTCGAGCCGAGCACCACTCCTCGGGCGTGAAGTCCAGCTCCTTGAGGAAGCTGCGACCGTGCAACTCGTGCAGGCTCATGCCGTGATCGCTGACATAGCGGTTGGTTGTCGTGTTGCGATGCCGGCTCGGTGGACGATGGCCTGCTTGGCTCTCCGGCTTCGGAGTCGGCGTAGAACCTCAAGGGTGGTCACCCCTCGCGTGGTCAGGAGTCAGACGAACGGGGCGGTCCGGTACGGCGCCGGTGAGCCCAGTGCCGCTCTCGGCGATATCGTCGACGGCGAGCGAGCTCGGTGCACTGGGCCTCGGGCATGAGGTAGAGCGAGTTGAGTACCGGGCCGGCGACGCCCAGGAGTAGCGGGGACAGACCTCGGCGGCTCCCGCTCGCTCTCCGGCCGCAATACCGATGTCGATCGTGTCCATCGTGATCCGTCTTCCGGGCCGCTGTGGATCTCGCTGCCCCACCCCCTGATCATCAGCCGTCCCCTCCCGGCTGCGCAGAGGTCAAAGGTCCCCGGATGCGGGGGCAGATCGACTCTTCCGCCATGTCGGCCCCAGCCAGAGGATAGGAAGCAGGGGCATGAGCGGCGTGGCGCGAGGTCGACCGCGGAGCACCGCCGGCGGGCAGCCGCTCGTGAGCATGGCGGTTTGCACATGGATTCACATGTGTCCGTGGCATGAAAAAGTCCCCACTCTTCGTTCGGCCCTTCCGAGTTTTCCGTGGGTTGTGCCTGGCGCTGATGCGCCGGACGGCGGCAGGATCGGCT
>JBKJON010000368.1:0-9502 GCA_046595715.1 Marmoricola sp. | reverse complement strand
GTCAGCACGATCGTCACGCCCTGCTGCTTGAGCCGGAACAGCCGGTCCCAGACCACGTGGCGGGCCTGCGGGTCGAGGCCGGTGGTGGGCTCGTCGAGAAGGAGCACGTCGGGCCGGTTGATCAGCGAGCGGGCGATGGTGAGGCGACGCTTCATGCCGCCGGAGAGGTCCTCGACCTTGGCCCTTGCCTTCTCGGTCAGCTGCACGAACTCCAGGAGCTCGTCGCACCGCGCACGGACCTCCGCCCGCGGGATGCCGAAGTAGCGGCCGTAGATGTAGAGGTTGTCGCGGACGTTGAGCTCGGTGTCGAGGGTGTCCTCCTGCGGACAGACCCCGATGCGACCGCGGATGGCCGGCCCGTCGACGGCGGGGTCCATCCCGAGGATGCGCAGCTCCCCGGAAGTCACCGGCGAGACCGCCGCGATCATCCGCATGGTGCTGGACTTGCCGGCCCCGTTGGGGCCGAGGAAGCCGAAGGACTCGCCGCGGCGTACGTCCACGTCGATGCCGGAGACGGCCTCGACCATGCCACCGGACTTGTCGCTGAACGACTTGCGCAGGTCGACGGCCCGGATCATCGACTCATGGGCGGCAGTGGTCACGGACAACGACCCTAGACCGCCCCACCGACGGGTCGCGAGCGGTTATCCCAGTCGCGCCAGTGCGTCCTCCAGGCTCGTCACGTCGGCGTACTTCGCATCGAGGTCGGCCAGGTTGTTCCGGTGCAGGTCGACCGTGCGGTCACCGCACGCCTCGGCGACCACGATCGGGCGGAACCCCTCGCTCAGCGCGTCGGTGGCCGTGGCGCGCACGCAGCCGGAGGTCGAGACCCCGACGACCACCGCGGTGTCGGCGTCGAGGACGTGAAGCAGCCCGGTCAGGGTGGTGCCCGCGAAGCCGGAGGCGTACTGCTTCTCCACCACCGGCTCACCTGGCAGCGGCTGCAACGTGAGATCGCCCCAGCCGCCCTCGCTGCCGTCGGCGAAGGCACGGAGCGCCGGCACCTTGTGCACGAACCAGCCGCCGTCGGAGAGGTCGGCCCGGTAGCGGACCGATGTCCACACGACCGGACGACCTCCCGCTCGGGCCGCCGCGACGAGCTGCTCCACCGCGTCCACCACCGGCGCGACGTCGGGCAGCGCGAACGGTCCGTCGGGGTCGGTGTAGGCGCGGCACAGGTCGACCACCACCAGGGCCGGGGACCGGCCCCAGCCGACCCGCCCCGAGAACGAGGTCCCGTGCGGACTGCTCACGCGGGCCTCAGGACGACCACACCGGGCGCGTCGGAGCCGGCAACCCGGTCTCCTCCTCACAGCGCTCGAGCAGCTCCTCGATCGGCGGACCCATGTCGAAGACCGGCAGCACGTCGGGACGGCCCTCCCGCATCTGGCCGCGCAGGGTCGACGTCGCCTCCGCGTCGACGTGGTGAGCGTCGGTGACGACCACGCCGTAGCGAGCCGCTCCCTCGGCCGAGACCAGTCCGCGTCGGACCTCGAGAGCCACGAGCTCGGGGTCGCGCTCGAGCGGGTCGCCCCACCCGCCGCCGCCCCAGGTGACGAAGTGCAGGACGTCACCGCGCAGGACCGGGACGTCGTGACACTTCGAGGGCAGCACCTGACGGGAGCCGTCGGCCCGTTCCAGCCACTTCGTGCCGCGGGCACCGGGGTGACCACCGTTGACTCCCCACGGGTAGGTGAGCCAGCGGTCGTCGTGGATGGCGATCATGCCCGGCTCCTCGAAGTAGTAGGCGACGTCGACGCCGTTCCCACCACGGTGCACGCCGGCACCACCGGTGTCGGCGATCGTCTCCCACTTCTCGATGCGCAGCGGGTAGTAGGACTCGAGGTACTCGCACGGGATGTTGACGAAGCTCGGCCACAGCGAGTGCCCGTCGGGCCCATCGCCGAGCGGCCGGCCCGGGATCCCGCCGAAGCCGATCGAGTAGAGCTGGAACCACTCCCCCGCGCGCTCGCCCTCGGAGTAGTGGCCGGAGTACATGAAGTGCGGGCTGGAGGAGAACCCGGCCGCGTTCAGCAGGGCCGGGTTGGTCTGCCCGAGCAGCCCTCCGAACAGGTCGAAGACCCGCCCGATGCCGTGGTTGCGGCCCGACAGCGCGGCGGGGTGATGGGGCTTCCAGTAGGAGCCGTCGGGGATGGTGACGTCGACGAGCGGGTAGAACCCGTCGTTCCACAGGATCTGGGGGTCGGCGACCGTGATCATGTAGATGCCGAAGAACATCCGGGTCAGGTTCTCGTTGATGTAGTAGTTGATCGGCCCGACGGCCTGCGGGCTCGAGCCGGTGAAGTCGAGGTGGACCTTGTCCCCGGTGCGGGTGAGCGAGAGCTTGAGCTCGTAGGGACCGAACCCGACGCCGTCGTCGCAGATGTAGTCGGTGAACGAGAGGGTCTTCCCGTCCTCGAAGACCATGCTCAGCAGGGCCTTCATGGCGACGTAGTTGCGCTCCAGCAAGGCGTCCAGCGCCGAGAGGTACGTCGCTGTGCCGAACCGCTCGCACATCTCGACGACCCGGCGGCTCGCCGTACGGCACGCGGCGACCAGCCCGTTGAGGTCGGCCCGGTTCCAGTCGGGGACCCGCACCTGGTTGAGGATGATCCGTAGCGCGTCCTCGTTGACCACACCCTGCTTGTAGAGCTTGAAGGGCGGGATGACGACGCCCTCCTCGTAGATCGTGGTGGCGTCGGTCGGCATCGACGACGGCGTCTTGCCGCCCACGTCGGACATGTGGCCGAACATCGAGGACCAGCCGACGATGCGACCCTCGTGGAAGATCGGCACCACGATCAGCCAGTCGTTGGCATGGCTGATCGCAGCCCCGCAGGCGTAGGGGTCGGAGGTGAGGAGCACGTCGCCCTCCTCGATCGTGCCGTGGAACCCGTCGAGGAAGTCGGGGATGGACAGCCCGAACTGGCCCACGACCATCTTCCCGTTGCGATCGGCGATCAGCGGGAACTCGTCGTGCTGCTCACGGATGCCCGGCGACAGCGCGGTGCGGAACAGCACCTCGTCCATCTCGTAGCGCGCGTTGCGCAGGGAGTTCTCGATCAGGTCGAGGGTCACCGGGTCGACGTCGACGGGCTCGACCTGGCCCTCCGCGGTCTCGATGATCTGTGCCATGGCTCAGGCCTCCGTGCTGTCGGTGGAAACGGGGTTGATGAGCAGGCTGCCGGAGGGGTGCACCGTCGCCTCGTGGTCGGGCAGGATCAGCGTGGTCGAGTCCATCTCCGTGACCACCGCCGGCCCGACGACGACGTCACCTGCGCGCAGGGTCGCCCGGTCGTAGATGCCGGCGTCGACCATTCCCCCAGCCACGTAGATCTGCTGGGTGGAGGCGCGCTCGGGAGGGCCGCCACTCCCCTGCTTCAGCGGGATCGAGGCCACCTCGGGTCGCAGGCCCGTCACCGTGGCCCGGGCGTTGACCAGCTCGTGGTCCACGGTCAGCAGGAAGGAGAACAACCGTTGGTGCTCCGCGTCGAAGCTCTCGGAGAGCCGGGTCAGCGCGGTGTCCGGGTCCTCGAGCCACGAGGCGTCCACCTCGATCGGGATCTCGAAGCCCTGGCCGTGGTAGCGCACGTCGACCTGGTAGCCGACCGTCTGCTCGGAGACGTCGAGCCCCTGCTTGGTCAGGTTGACCGCGGCGTCCTGCCCCAGCTCGCCCAGGAGCTCGATGAGCTCGGCCCCCGACATCTCGGCGAAGCGGCGGAGGACCGTGCGGGCCGACTCGTCGCGCAGGCTCGTGGTGGCGTCGCCGAGCGCGCACAGCACTCCCGGTGAGGGTGGCACGATCACCGGCCAGGCCCCGGTCAGCTTCCCCAGTGCGTTGGCGTGCAACGGACCTGCACCCCCGAAGGCGATCAGGGCGAAGTCGCGAGGGTCGAAGCCCTGCTGCACCGAGACCAGCCGGATCCCGCCGAGCATGTTCTCGTTGACGATGTCGACGATCCCTGCGGCCGCGGCTTCGGGCGAGTCCAGGCCCATGCCCTCGGCCACGGTGGCGACCGCGGTGCGCGCCGCCTCGACGTCGAGGGTGATCTCACCGCCGGCCAGCTCGGCAGGCAGGTAGCCCAGCACCACGTTGGCGTCGGTCACGGTCGGCTCCGTGCCGCCCTTGCCGTACGCCGCGGGTCCAGGGTCCGCTCCTGCCGACTGGGGGCCGACCCGCAGGGCACGGGTCAGCTCCGGCACGTGCGCGATCGAACCGCCTCCCGCGCCCACCGTCCGGACGTCCACGCTCGAGGCGCGGACCGTCAGGTCGCCGACCTTGGTCTCCCGCCCGATGCGGGGGTTGAGGTCCTGCACGAGCGCGATGTCGGTGGAGGTGCCCCCCATGTCGAAGGTGATCAGGTCCTTGTAGCCGCACTGCTCGGCGGTCCAGACGGCGCCGGTGACCCCGCCGGCCGGTCCGGAGAGCAGCATCGTGACGGGGTTGGTGGTGGCCGCCTTGGCGGCGGAGAGGCCACCGTCGCTGCGCAGGATCGAGAGCTCACCGGTGATGCCGCCCTCGCGGAGCTGGTCGCGCAAGGTGGAGATGTAGCGCTTCACCTGGGGCTGCACGTAGCCGTTGGCGACGGTGGTCACGGTGCGTTCGTACTCGCGCATCTCCGGGAGCACGTTGGACGAGAGCGAGACGGGAACGCCGGGGAGCACCTCGGCCGCGATCTCGGCGATCCGGCGCTCGTGGCTGCCGTCGGAGAACGAGTTGATCAGTGAGACCGCGAGGGCCTCGACGCCCTCCAGCCTGGCCAGCTGTGCACGCACGTCGTCCTCGTCGAGCTCGCGGATCACCGTGCCGTCGCTGCCGATGCGCTCATCGACCTCGACGGTGTTCTCCAGGGCGGCGAGCGGCTCCGGCTTGGGCCAGATGATCCAGCCCGCCAGCCCGCCGGGGACGAAGGACCGCGCGATCTGCAGGACCTGGCGGAACCCCTTGGTGGTGACCAGGCCGACGGTCGCACCCTTGCCCTCGAGGATGGCGTTGGTGGCCACCGTCGTGCCGTGCAGCACCTGCGCCACCTCGGCCAGCGAGATGTCCGCGGCCCGGCACACCTGGCTGATGCCGTTCAGCACCCCGATCGCCTGGTCAGCCGGGGTCGAGGCGGTCTTGGCCCGCCAGGTCTCGCCGCTGGTCTCCTCGACGAGAAGGACATCGGTGAAGGTGCCCCCCACGTCCACTCCGAGCCGATATGTCATGGGGTCTCCTCATGGTCGGTGCTGGTTGGGGCGGTCTCTTCGATCGTGGCCCGCAGCATGACGGCGCGAGCACTGTGGATGTGTGCGGTCATGACGGACGTGGCCCAGACGGGGTCGCCGGCGCGGAGGGCGTCGACGATCTCCACGTGGTGGGCGAGGCTGCGACGCATCGAGCGCTCGTCGTAGGTGTGGAAGTTGCGCAGCTGCAGCGGCGTCTTCACCGCGGCGGACAGCGCGTTGGCCAGGGCTGAGTGTCCGGCCAGCTCCACCAGCCGTCCGTGGAAGGAGCGGTTGAGAGGGACGAGGGCGTCGAGGTCCTGGGTGCGGCCGGGCAGGCCCACCTCGAGCATCGTTCGTGCGAGGCCGTCGAGCTCCTCGATGTCCTGGGCGGTCGCGTTGCCCACAGCCAGGGCCGTCAGTCGTGGCTCCAGAGCGGAACGCAGGTCGAAGATCGCCTCGATCTCCGCGCGGGTCCAGGTCGCGACGCGGGCTCCCCGGTTGGGCGAGAGCTCCACCAGCCCCTCGGCCCCGAGGCGGGTCAGCGCCTCTCGCACCGGGGTCCGGCTGACTCCCAGGCGCACCGCCAGCTCCACCTCGCCGAGCCGAGATCCGGCGGTCAGCCGGCCGTCGAGGATCATCTCTCTTACGCTGGCGACCACCCGCTCGCTCGAGGTGATGCTGGGTGTCATCGGACTCCTCCGCTCGACCCTCGCTGGCGATCCCACCGGTTGGTTGTGTGCAATCTAGGACCGCGGCACTGGCATTTACAAGGGGTCCCGGCGTACATTCCGCAAGACTGCATACATTCACAGGAGGTGATCCCGATGGGAGACATGCTCACCGGTCCCAGCCGGGCCCGTGCACGACTGCGCGAGCTGCTCGCGGGACCCACGCCCCTGATCGCGCCCGGTGCCTACGACGCACTCTCCGCGCGGCTGGTGGAGCAGGCGGGGTTCGACGCGGTGTACATGACCGGGTTCGGGACCAGCGCCTCGCTGCTCGGCCGCCCCGATGTCGGTCTGCTCACCGGGGCGGAGATGGTCGACCAGGTGCGTCGCCTCGTCGACGCCGTGGAGCGACCTGTCATCGCCGACGCCGACACCGGCTACGGCAACCCGATCAACGTCATCCGCACGATCCGCGCCTACGAGCAGGCCGGGGTGGCCGGCCTGCACCTCGAGGACCAGGTGGCGCCCAAGAAGTGTGGCCACATGAGCGGCAAGGCCGTCGTACCCGTCCAGGAGATGGTGGGCAAGATCCGCGCCGCCGTCGAGGCCCGTCGCGACCCCGATCTCGTGCTGATCGCCCGCACCGACGCTGCCGCCGTGCACGGCCTCGACGCCGCGATCGCCCGCGCCCGCGCCTTCGCCGACGCCGGGGCCGACGTCCTCTTCGTGGAGGCACCGACCAGCGAGGCCGACATCGCGCGGGTGGCGGAGGAGCTGCGCGACGTGGCCCCGCTCGTCTTCAACTGGGCCGAGGGCGGCCGCACCCCCCCGCTCTCGCTCGAGCGGATCTCCGAGCTCGGCTTCTCGCTCGTGCTCTACCCGATCGCGACCCTGCTGGCGGCGACCTCTGCCATCCGCGACGTGCTGCAGACGATCCGCACCGACGGGACCCCGATCAGGGCGATGGACACGATGCCGACCTTCGAGGAGTTCACCGACCTGATCGGGCTGCCCGAGGTGCAGACCCTGGAGACGCGGTTCGCGGACTGAGGGCCGCCGTCAGGGACGGGCCTCGTAGACGAGGTTGAAGGGCGTCTGCGCCACTCGACGGAAACGGGTGAAGCCGGCGTCCGTGACGACCTGGCGGATGGCGGCCTCCCCCGCCTGTGCGCCCAGGGCGTAGCCCCCGGTCTGGGACAGCGCGTTCGGCACGCACAGGAACGTGGAGAAGTTGTAGTAGACCCGGCCGACGGGGTTCAGGTTCGACTCGACGGTGTCGCCC
Source organism: Marmoricola sp. (assembly GCA_046595715.1). GTDB lineage: Bacteria > Actinomycetota > Actinomycetes > Propionibacteriales > Nocardioidaceae > Marmoricola. Next base: position 2,344 of record JBKJON010000368.1, on the reverse strand, counting down.
GCGGCCGGCTCCACGATCATCCAGGTGCCGTCGGTGGCCAGGCTGCTGCGGATCCGGCTCGCCGCACCCACGGGGTCACCCATGTCGTGCAGGCAGTCGAACGTGGTCACGAGGTCGAGGCCTCGCGCCTCGACCGAGCCGGCGCCGGTCACCTCGAACGACGTCCGTTCCTCCAGTCCTGCTTGCGAGGCACGCTCGCGCGCCGCCTCGATGGATCCCTGGTGGTAGTCCAGGCCGGTGAATCGGCTGTTCGGGAAGGCACCGGCCATCAGCAGCGTCGAGGCGCCGTGGCCACACCCGAGGTCGAGCACCTGCGCGCCACGCTCGAGCTTGTCCTGCACCCCCTCGAGCGCCGGGATCCACTCGGGGAGGAGCGACATCAGGTATCCCGGCCGGAAGAAGCGCTCACACCCGCTGAACACCTCGGTGTCGTGCTGGTGCCACCCGTAGCCGGTTCCCGAGCGGAAGGCCTCCTCGATCTGCGGGCGCGACTTGAGCGCCCCGAGGGCCAGCTCGAACGCGCCGGGGAGGAACACCGGTCCGTCGGGGTCGGTCAGGGCGAAGGCCTTCTCGGGCGTCATGGAGTACGTCGAGGACGGCGCGTCGTACTCCACGTAGCCGCCGGCCGCCTGGCCGCGCAGCCACTCCTCGACGTACCTCTCGTCGGTGCCGGTGGCGCCTGCCAGTCCGGCTGCGTCGGTCGGATGGTCGGCGAGCGCACGGTAGAGGCCGAGCTTCTCGCCCAGCAGGACGTTGCCGGCGGAGATGGTGGCGCCGAGGTCGCCGACGACCTGTCCGACGAACGCCATCAGCACGTCCATGTCGATGGGGGCGGCCGTCTCCTGGGTGAGCTGCTGCTCGTTGATCTGGTCGGTGGACATCTGGGTCTCCCTGGATCGGTGCATCCGGGTGGATGCTAGGACCTCGAACTCTCGTCAGGCGGGTTGCAGCCCGGTTGCAGGGCGTTGCAACGAACCTGCAACCGCCGCGACGAGAGTGGAGCCGTCGACGAGAGGGCGGAGCACATGCGGGCACGGGAACCTGACGAGCAGGGGTACGTCGAGCGCGAGGGCGTCCGAGTGGCCTTCGAGTCGTTCGGAAGTGGCGAGAGCACCATCGTGTTCGTGCCCATCGACACGATCGTCGAGAGCCGCGTGTGGAAGGGCCAGGTGCCCTACCTGTCCCGGCACCACCGGGTGGTGACGATCGACCCACGCGGCAACGGCGCCTCGGACCGGGTCAGCGATCCGGCGCTCATGGGCGACCTCGACTTCGTTGGCGACACCATCGCGGTGATGGACCGGCTCGGCGTTGGTCGCGCCGTGCTGGTCGGAATCTGCTCGAGTGCCTCGCAGGCGCTGGTCTGCGCGTCCAGGCATCCCGAGCGCGTCCAGGGAGTGGTCGCCGTCGCGCCCTGGACGAAGGACCTGACCCCACCCCTGGCGCCCCGGGCGGAGTCGGCGGCGAGGTTCGGCGAGGAGCTGGCCGCCTACGACGGCTGGTTCAGGTTCAACCGGCACTACTGGCAGGCGTACTGGCCGGACTTCGCGCGGTTCTTCTTCGACCAGATGTGCTGTGAACCGCACTCCAGCAAGGTCTTCGAGGACGTCGTGGGCTACGCCGACCAGACGACCGCCGAGGTGATGCTGGCGGTGGCGGACGCGTCGCAGTACCCGGGCACGATCGCGGAGGCGGAGGAGATGCTGCGCAGCATCACCTGCCCTGTGCTGGTGGTCTCCGGCACCGAGGACCGCTGCCAGCCCCAGGGCCGGTTCGAGACCGTGGCCAGGCTGACGAACGCCGAGCGGCTCGTCCTGGAGGGATCGGGCCATCTGCCGATGGGCCGCGACCCGGTGGTGCTGAACCACGCCATCAAGGACTTCACCGATCGGGCGACCGGCACCGTGCCACCGCCTCGCACCTGGTCCCGTGGCTCGCGTCGGCGTCCGCGCGTTCTCTATCTCAGCTCCCCCATCGGACTGGGCCACGTGCGCCGCGACCTGGCGATCGCCGACGCCCTGCGCGCACAGCGTCCCGACGTCGAGGTCGAGTGGCTCACCCAGGCGCCTGTGCTCCAGTTCCTCGAGCAGCGCGGCGAGAAGGTGCACCCGGCCTCGGCCCACCTCGTCAGCGAGTCCACGCACTTCGAGTCGGAGTCCGGCGAGCACGACCTGCACGCGTTCCAGGCGATCCGGCGGATGGACGAGGTGCTGGTCAACAACTTCATGGTCTTCGACGACCTCGTCTCGCGCGAGAGCTTCGACCTGTGGGTCGGTGACGAGGCCTGGGACGTCGACCACTTCCTGCACGAGAACCGCGAGCGGAAGCGGGCACCCTTCGTCTG
>JBKJON010000579.1:0-2918 GCA_046595715.1 Marmoricola sp. | reverse complement strand
AGGGTGCGGCCACCGAGTCCGCGAATACCCATGCGGTCGTAGCTGCCGGTGAGCGAGAAGCCGGTCCCGAGGACGATCGCGTCGACCTCGTGCCGGGTGCCGTCGGCCGTGACGACGGGGCCCGGCTCGACGCGGGCGATCGGCGCCGTGACGAGGTCCACGTCGTCACGGTCGAAGGCCGGCCAGTAGCTGCTCGACAGCAGGATCCGCTTGCAGCCCAACGTGTAGTCGGGGGTCAGGTCGGCCCGCACCTGAGGGTCGCGCACCGACTTCGCCAGCTCGCGGCGCGCCAGGCGCTCGGCTGCCTTGGCGATGACGGGATAGCGGACGAAGAGCGGCGCCTGGGCCTCCATCCGCCAGTAGGTGAGCCATCGGACGGCGCGCTGGAGGGCGGGGCGTCGGCGGAAGGCTGCCTGGCGCCGCGCGCTCCAGGGCAGGTCGCGCTTGGGCAGCGTCCAGGCAGGGGTGCGCTGGAAGACGGTGGTGCGGGCGGCCCGGGGAGCGAGCTCGGGAACGAGCTGGACGGAGCTGGCTCCGGTGCCGACGACGGCGACCCGGCGACCATCGAGGTCGTCGCGCTCGGGCCACCGGGCCGTGTGGATCACCTGGCCGGCGAACTCGTCGAGGCCCGGGATGTCCGGCCGGGAGGGCTCGTGCAGGGCCCCCACCCCCAGGACCAGAGCGGCCGACGTCCACTGCCTGCCGTCGGCCGCGGTCAGGGTCCAGCGCTGCTCCGGCTCGTCGTAGGTCGCCTCCACGAGGTCGGCGCCGAAGGCGATCTTGTCGCGCAGGCGGTGGCGCTCGACGACGTCACGCAGGTAGCCGTGGATCTCCGGGGCGGTCGCGTAGTCGCGGCTCCAGTCTGGCTTCTGGTCGAAGGAAAAGCTGTAGAGGCGCGACGGCACGTCGCAGGCGCAGCCCGGGTAGCGGTTGTCGCGCCACGTGCCGCCCACGTCGTCGGCCCGCTCGAGGAGGACGAAGTCGTCGTCACCACGCTGGGCGAGCCTGACCGCCATGCCGAGCCCGGAGAAACCGGTGCCGACGATGACGACCCGGTGGTGGGGAATGGCCATGCCGGTCAACTTACCATCAGTAAGTTACCAACGGTAGCGGTAGTCTTTGCCCGTGCCCACGTCCCCCTCGTCCACACGAGCCCCCTCCCCCACCTCGGGGCGCCCGACGCGGGTGCGGATGCCACGGGCCCAGCGCGAGGAGCAGATCCTCACGATCGCCGAGCAGGTCTTCGCCGACCGCGGCTACCAGGCCACGACGATGGAGGACATCGCCGACCGGGTCGGGGTCACCAAGCCACTCATCTACGAGTACTTCGGCTCCAAGGAGGGCCTGCTCTCGGCCTGCATCACCCGGGCCCGCACCCAGCTGCGCGAGGCGACCGAGTTCGCGTGGGCGTCGGTGGGCCGCGACGCCTCTCTCGAGGAGGTCTTCCGCGCCGGGGTGCATGCCTTCTTCACCTTCATCGACGGACACGCGACGGCCTTCGTCCTCATCCAGCAGGAGGGCGCCGTCGCCTCTCAGGCCAGCCCCCTGATCGAGTCGATCCGCGAACAGCAGTCCGCAGCGACCGTGGCCACCTTCCGCGCCGCACCCGCCCTCGCGGGCGTTCCCGACGTGCTGCTCGAGGGGTATGCAGAGGTGGTGATCGGCGCCTGCGAGCGCCTCGCGCTGTGGCGGGCCGGCAGACCCGAGGTGAGTGTCGACGACGCCACGCAGCTCGTCGTGTCGAGCGTCTGGGACGGCCTCGCGGCACTCCTACCCGCCGCGAGGAGCTGACGAGCGCCCGCCGGGACGCCTAGCCACCGACAGGGCGATGCCGTCCAGGATGTCGTGCTCGGAAGTGATGACGCGGTCCACCCCGAGGTCGGCCAGGCGCTGCACCACCTCACGCCAGACGAGCGCCCCGGCGCCGATGACATCGACGCGGCCCGGGTGCATGGACCCCAGGGCGGCACGCTCGTCGCGGGTCATCGCCAACAGCTCGTCGCACGCCGCGATGACCGCTGCGCTGGAGAGCTCGGCGAGGTGGATGCGCTCGGGCTGGTAGGTGTCCAGACCCAGGGCGTAGGCGGTCACCGTCGTCACGCTCCCAGCGAGACCGACCAGGGTGGCGATCCCGTCGAGCTCGACCCGCTCGCGGGCCAGGTCGATGGCTGCGTCGATGTCGACGACCGCTGCGGCGACCTCGTCCGAGGTCGGCGGGTCCGAGCGCAGGTGACGCTCGGTCATCCGCACGCAGCCGATGTCGACGGACCGAGCCGACTCGACGCTGTCGAGGCCGCGGACCAGCTCGGTCGAGCCGCCGCCGAGGTCGACGACGAGGTAGGGGCCGGGGATGCCGGCGGCACGCAGGTCACCCGTGGCGCCACCGAACGACAGCGCCGCCTCCTCGTCGCCCGAGATGACCTCCGGGGCGATGCCGTAGTCCGCGAAGGCCTCGCGGACACCGGTGACGAACTCGTCGGCGTTCGAGGCGTCGCGGGAGGCTGAGGTCGCCACGAAGCGCACGCTCTCGGCGGCAAGCTCGCGGCACTGCGCGGCGTACTCGGCGGCCATGGCCAGCGTGCGGCGCATCGCCTCGGGGTCGATCTGGCCGGTGCGGTCGACGCCGTGGCCGAGGCGCACGACCTCCATCCGGCGCAGCACGTCCGTGAGCGTCCCGGTCCGCGGGTCGACATCGGCGACGAGCAGGCGGATCGAGTTGGTGCCGCAGTCGACTGCGCCGACGCGGGTCACGCGGTCGAGCCGTCCGCGCCGGGCACGCAGGAGCCGTTCGCCCACCAGTCGCCCAGCAGCGCCAGCGTCTCGTCGCCGAGCGGGTTCACCCCCGGGCCAGCTGCGAGGGAGTGGGCGGCGAGGACGTGCAGGCACTTCACGCGGGTGGGCATGCCGCCGGCGGAGAT
>JBKJON010000253.1:0-6711 GCA_046595715.1 Marmoricola sp. | reverse complement strand
CCACGTGCCCGGTGCCGACCCGCACGTCAAGATGTAGCCGATTCTTGACGACCTTGCCTTCGGGTTCGCTAACTGGGACGACTTCGATCGGGCGCTGCCACCCGAGCGTCAGGGTTCAGCATCGGCGTGCGTCGATCCCTCGGGCGTCGGCCCGCGACTGTTCTTCCAGCGCGTCCCCGAAGGCAAGGTCGTCAAGAATCGGCTACATCTTGACGTGCGGGTCGGCACCGGGCTCGTGGGTGAAGAGCGCCTGGTCGTCCTCGAGGCCGAGTGCGCACGACTGGTGGCGCTCGGCGCAGCACGCGTGCGACTGCTGCTCGCCGACGAGGAGAACGAGTCGTGCCTGGTGATGCAGGACATCGAGGGCAACGAGCTCTGTCTCGACTGAGAGTCAGCGGCTCTGGCTCTCAGGTCGAAGAGCTCGTGGGCGGTCTGGTCCAGACGGGTGCCTCGGGGCGGTGCCCCTGAGGAATCCCAGTCCTACGCTGGCGAGATGGGACCCCTTCGATACTCCATCAACGTCACCCTGGACGGGTGCTGCGACCATCGTGCAATCCCCGCGGACGGGGACCTGCATCGTCACGCGGGCGAGAACATCGGTCGGGCCGATGCGCTTCTCCTCGGCCGGGTGACCTACGAATTGATGGAGTCCGCGTGGCGGCCGTCGGCGTCGCAGGGAGCGCGACCTGACTGGATGGAACCCTTCGCCCAGACCATCGACGCGGCAAGGAAGTACGTCGTGTCGAGCACCCTGGAGCAGGTCGACTGGAACGCGGAGCTCGTCCGCGGGGATCTGGGCAGAGCCGTTCAGCAGCTCAAGCGGGACTCGAGCAAGGGACTGTTCGTGGGGGGTGTGACGCTCCCGCTGGCGTTGACGGAGCTGGGATTGATCGACGAGTACGAGTTCGTCGTGCATCCCAGGCTCGCGGGCCATGGGCCGACGTTGTTCGCGGGGCTCTCGAAGCATGTTGACCTGAGACTCGTGAGCCGGCTGGAGCTCGACTCGGGAGCAGTGGCGATGCAGTACGAGCCCAGAAGGTAGTCATCGGGCCCGCTGGTCAGAACCGCCGGTGGAGTGGCCGGCTCTGGATTTGGCGCGCGCCGTGCGGCAGGCTCTGGTGACGCCCGTCACCGACCCTGAGGACTTCGATGCGCAGCACCATGCAGGACTACCAGCTCACCATCGGCTCACTGATGAGGCACGGCACCACCGTGCACGGCGACTCCGAGGTGATCACGGCCACGAGTGACGGCACCCGCAGCCAGACCTACGCCGAGCTCGGCAAGCGCGCGGCCCGGCTGGCCAACGGGCTCCGGTCCCTCGGCGTGGAGGGCGACCAGCGAGTCGGCACCTTCCAGTGGAACAACGCCGAGCACCTGGAGGCCTACCTCGCGATCCCCTCGATGGGGGCGGTGCTGCACACCCTCAACATCCGGCTGTTCCCCGAGCAGCTCGTCTACATCGCCAACCACGCCGAGGACCAGGTCGTCATCGTCGACGACTCGCTGGTCGGCCTGCTCGCACCGCACCTGCCGGAGATGAAGACGGTCCACCACGTCCTGGTCGCCGGACCCGACGCGGCGTCGGCCGACCTCGACTCGCTTCGCTCCAGCGGCAAGGAGGTGCTGGTCTACGACGACCTCCTCGCCGAACAGTCAGATGAGTTCGACTGGCCCGAGATCGACGAGAACGACGCCGCCGCGATGTGCTACACCAGCGGCACCACGGGCAACCCCAAGGGTGTGGTCTACAGCCACCGCTCTGCCTGGCTGCACTCCCAGGCGGTGTCGACCGGCAACGTCGGCGGCCTCAGCTTCCACGACCGGGTGCTGCCGATCGTGCCGATGTTCCATGCCAACTCCTGGGGGCTGGCCTACGCCGCCCTGATGAGCGGCGCCACGCTGTGCATGCCGGACCGCTGGCTGCAGGCCGAGCCGCTGTGCCGGTTCATGAACGACAGCTTGCCGACGGTGTCCGGCGCCGTCCCGACCGTGTGGAACGACGTGCTCGGCTACCTCGACAAGTCCCCCGAGAAGAAGCCCGCGTCGCTGCGGCTCATCCTGTGTGGGGGGTCGGCTGTGCCTGTCTCCCTGCAGAAGGCCCTCCAGGACCGGCACGGCCTGCTGGTCCGGCAGGCCTGGGGGATGACCGAGACCTCACCCGTCGCCTCGGCCGGCATGCCGCCGGTGGGCGTCGAGGGCGAGGACGAGTGGCGCTACCGCGGCAGCCAGGGCCGCGTGCTGTGCGGTGTCGAGGGGCGCATCGTCGCCGACGACGGCAACGAGCAGCCGTGGGACGGCAAGGCGATCGGTGAGCTCCAGGTGCGTGGGCCGTGGGTGACCGCGAGCTACTACCGCTCCGACGACCCGGAGGTCGACCAGAAGTTCGACGGGGACTGGCTGCGCACCGGTGACGTCGGCTCGATCGACGAGCTCGGCTACATCCGGCTCTCCGACCGGGCCAAGGACGTCATCAAGTCCGGCGGCGAGTGGATCTCCTCGGTCGACCTCGAGAACGCCCTGATGGCGCACGACGACATCGTCGAGGCGGCCGTCATCGGCATCCCCGATGAGAGGTGGGACGAGCGCCCGCTGGCATCGGTCGTCGTACGCGAGGGGGCGAGCCTGACGCCGGCGGAGCTGCGCGAGTTCCTGAGCAAGGACTTCGCCAAGTGGCAGCTGCCCGACTCGTGGGCCTTCATCGACGAGGTGCCGCGCACCAGCGTCGGCAAGTTCGACAAGAAGGTCATCCGCAAGTGGTACGCCGACGAGGAGATCGTCATCGAAAAGGCGGAGTGAGCAGGCCTGAGCCGGGTCCGGGCCCCGGTCGTGCTCAGGGCGAGTCGTGCACGCCCCAGCTGTAGGTCTGCTTCTGCAGCTCGAGGTAGAGGAACGTGTGGATCGAGACCACGCCGGGGATCGGCCGGATGCGGGCGGTGACCAGCTCCAGCAGCTGCGCGTCGCTCTCGCCCACCACCTCGACCAGGATGTCGAAGCCGCCGGCCGTGATCACCACGTAGTCGATCTCCTCGACGGCCGCGAGCGCCAGGGCGACGGGCTTCAGCTCACCCTCGACGACGAGGCCCACCATCGCCTGCCGGGCGAACCCGAGCTGGAGGGGGTCGGTGACGGCGACGATCTGCATCACCCCGGCGTCCATGAGCTGGGCGACGCGGCGGCTCACGGCCTCCTCGGTGAGGCCGACGGACTCGGCGATGGCCGCGTAGGGGCGTCGGCCGTCCTGCTGCAGCTGTTCGATGATCGCCTTGGAGATCGAGTCGATGGTCATGCCGGGGGCGCTGGTGGGCCGGTGCTGACGCCTCTCGCCGCCTGAACCCAACTCGCCCTTGATCACTGTGCTGGTCCTCCCGAGTGAGTGTGCCGCCGGGCCCGCACGATACCCGTCAGCGTCCCGCACGGCGGCAGTTCGCACCAGCGGTCAGTACCCATGGCGTGCTCCGGACGGCACGACCAGACCTCAGTGACCGCCGGTGAGGGGCGCCATCAGCCGCGCGATCCGGCTGTGGCGCCCGGTGCGGACCTCCTCGGAGTCGGCCAGCGTCATGGCGCGGAGGCCGGCGTTGATGCCGAGCCAGCGCAACGGCTCCGGCTCCCAGCGGCGGCTCTGGTGGTCGACCCACGGGAGTGTCACCAGGTCGCTGTCGGCGCCGGTCACGAGGTCGGCGAGGGTGCGGCCGGCCAGGTTGGTGGTGGCGACACCGTCACCGACGTACCCGCCCGCCCAGCCGATGCCGGTCGACGGGTCGAGCCCGACCGAGGCCGCCCAGTCACGCGTGATGCCGAGGCAGCCACCCCACTGGTGGGTGAACCGCGCCCCCGTCCCCTCTGGGCCGAGCTGGGGGAGCATGCCGCGGAGCACCGCGCGCAGGTCGTCGAAGACGCGTGGTTCGGTGTCGTAGGACCGCTTGATGCGCGAGCCGAAGTGGTACGGCGCACCGCGACCGCCGAACGCCAGCCGACCGTCGGCCGTGCGCTGTCCGTAGATGATCAGGTGGCGTCCGTCGGAGAAGGTGGGCCGGTCTCGGAGACCGATCGAGTCCAGGGTGGCCTCGTCGAGCGGCTCGGTCGCCACCATCAACGAGTACACCGGCACGACCGCGCGCCTGTGACCCTCGATCCCGGGCGTGTACCCCTCGGTGGCACGCAGCACGATCCCCGCCCGCACGATGCCGGCGTCGGTCTCGACGTGACCGGGTCCGATGCGGCGCACACGGGTCTGCTCGAAGATCGGGACACCCTCCGCCTCGACCACCCGGGCCAGACCTCGGACCAGGCGAGCCGGGTGGATCGCCGCGCAGTGGGGGGTGAAGGTGCCGCCCAGGACCGGGTCGGCCGCGAGCATGTCGCGTGCCTCGCCCGCATCGAGCATCCGCTGGTCGTCCTCGGTGAAGCCGCGGGAGTGGGCCGTCCGGACGCTCTCCCGCAGACGTTCCAGCTGCAGCGGGGTGCTGGCCAGCGTCACGGTGCCACCCTGGTGGAAGTCGGCGTCTATGCCCTCGAGGGCGGCGACCCGACCGACCTCCCGGACGGTCTCGTGCATGGCTCGGTGCATCCGTAGCGCGCCGTCAGTCGACGAGGGCTTGACCAGCAGGTCCCACGAGGTCGGGAAGAGGGCGCTGCACCAGCCCCCGTTGCGTCCCGACGCCCCGAAGCCGGCAATCTCCTGCTCGAGCACGGCGACCCGCAGTGAGGGGTCCGCCTTGGCCAGGTAGTACGCCGTCCAGAGGCCGGTCAGTCCCGCCCCCACGATCACCACGTCGTACGACGCGGGGCCGGGCAGGGCCGGGCGGGGGAGGAAGTCGTCACCTGCCGTGTCGTGCCACAGGGAGAGGGAGCGGTAGTCGTGGGTGCCTGCGACGGATCTCAGCGGACACCCCAGGAGTAGGTCTGCTTGGCCAGCTTGAGGTACATGAAGGTCTCCGTGCTGCGTACGCCGGGCACCGCCCGGATGCGGCCCGAGACCAGCTCGAGCAGCTCCTCGTCGCCGGTGCTCACGACCTCGCACAAGACGTCGTAGGTGCCGGCGGTCATCACGACGTAGATGACCGCCTCCATGGCGGAGAGCGCGTCGGCGACGGGCTGGATCGCGCCGTCGACGTGGATGCCCACCATCGCCTGGCGTCCGAAACCCAGCTGGAGGGGGTCGGTGACGGCCACGATCTGCATGATCCCGGCCTCGGTCAGCCGCTGCACCCGCTGGCGCACCGCAGCCTCGGAGAGGCCGACCGCCTTGCCGATGGAGGCGTAGCTGCGGCGACCGTCCTGCTGGAGCTGCTCGATGATCGACTTGGACACCTCGTCGAGGGCGGGGATGGCCCGTCCGCGGTGCGAGGCGTTGCCGCCGGACTTGTCAGCCATGCCAGTCATCGTGGCGCCTGAGGGCGGGTACTGCAAGCGTCGCGGCTCACAAAACCACCGTAAATCGTGTTCCAGAGTCTTTATATGTGACGTTTCCGTGGCGATCGTGTGTCGTGGCAACGGAATCCCTTGTCGTGGCCATGCTTGCCGTGCGAAGGTGTGCGCGACACGGGAGGAGTCCGAGTGGCCGACACAGGCAGAGGGATCCAAGGCGCCGGCAGACGCGCGAGCGGTCGGGGGCCAGGGCCCTCGAGGCGCACGTTCCTCAGGGGTGCAGGCGTCACCGCCTTCGGGTTGGGCAGCGCCGCCGTGCTCCCGCTGTTCGGGGCGCCTTCGGCGGAGCAGAACCCGAGGGACTGCAAGGCCACCGACATCTCGGCCTCGACCAAGAAGCTGGTGGTGTCCAACTGGCCCGCCTACCTCGACGAGGCGGAGAAGGGCCAGAAGAACACACTGCAGGACTTCGAGGCCGCGACCGGCGTCGCGGTCTCCTACACCGACGACGTCAGCGGAAACTCCGAGTTCTTCGCCAAGGTGCGCAACCAGCTGGGGGACTGCCAGCCCATCGGCCGCGACCTGATGATGCTGACCGACTGGATGGCCGCCAAGATGATCGGCCTGGGGTGGATCCAGCCGCTGGACGCCGACAAGGTGCCGAACCTGCACAAGAACCTGATCGAGCCGCTGCGCGGCCGCCAGTGGGACCCCGACCGCACCTACTCCGCACCGTGGCAGAGCGGCCTGACCGGCATCGCCTACAACTCCAGGCTGACCAAGGAGGTCCGCAGCTTCAAAGAGCTGCTGACCCGTCCCGACCTCAAGGGCAAGATCACCCTGCTCTCCGAGATGCGCGACACGATGGCCTTCATGCTCAAGATCGAGGGCGCCAACCCCGACGACTTCACCGACGACGAGTGGGCCAACGCCATCGACAACCTCCGCGGTGTCGTGAAGGCCGGTCAGGTGCGTGCCTTCACGGGCAACGAGTACATCCAGGACCTGACCGCCGGCAACATCGTGGCGTGCGAGGCCTGGTCCGGCGATGTCATCCAGGCCCAGTTCGACAACCCCAACATCAAGTTCGTCGTGCCCGAGGAAGGGCTGTCGCTGTGGAGCGACAACATGATCGTCCCGAACAAGTCGCGGCACGAGGACAACGCCGAGAAGTGGATCGACTACTACTACGAGCCCGAGGTGGCCGCGAAGCTGGCGGCCTGGGTCAACTACATCTGCCCGGTCGAGGGCGCCCGTGACGCGATGGTCAAGATCGACGACAGCCTCGTCGACAACAAGCTGATCTTCCCCAGCGAAGAGGACCTGAAGGACACGTTC
>JBKJON010000549.1:0-5084 GCA_046595715.1 Marmoricola sp. | reverse complement strand
CGGCGGCCTGGTCGCTGACCTCGACGTCGTCGAGCGACTCCATGTCGAGCGGCTCGATCGTGTCCTCGGCGATCATGCCCGTCTCGCCGTGCTCGATCTGTCGGTAGTAGTGGGCGAAGACCTGGATGGCCAGGTCGTCGACGCCCGCGGCCGCCATCTTCTCGCTGGCCTGCCGCAGTCCCTTCGATGTCATGCATACGATCGTAGGCTTGTCTGGTGCAGGAGTTCATAGGGACCACCAAGCTCGCCCTTCGTGACCAGCTCCTGGCGGCTCGCAGACACCTGCCACTGAGCGTTCTCGGCGAGCGGGCTCGCGCTCTCGCCGTCCTCCTGATGGACACCCCCGAGGTCCGGCGGGCGGCCACGGTGGCGGCCTACGTCTCGGTGTCCAGCGAGCCGGGCACGGGTCCCCTGCTGGAGCGACTCCGGCAAGCCGGCAAGCGCGTGATCCTGCCGCTGCTGCAGCCCGACAACGACCTCGACTGGGCGGCGTACGACGGGCCGCGCGACCTGCACACCGCCCGCCGCGGACTCCTCGAACCGGCCGGCCGCCCGCTCGGTCTCGACGCCCTGGCCACCGCCGACGTGGTGCTGGTGCCGGGTCTGGCGGTCGGCCGGGACGGGTCGCGCCTCGGCCGCGGCGGTGGCTCCTACGACCGAGCCCTGGCTCGCGTCCCGGTGGGGACGTTCGTCTGCGTCCTGCTCAACTCCGAGGAGGTGTTCGACGCCGTCCCCCGCGACACCCACGACCGGTCGGTGGTCGCCGCTGCCACCGAGCTCGAGGTCCTCCGGCTGCCGGGCTAGCTCCTGCGGACCTCAGGGCTCCAGGACCAGCCGGTCCTCGGTCGCCTTCCGCACCACGTCCGGGTCGAACGACCAGGGCAGGGTGCGCCCCTCCACCCACAGTGGTGTCTGGTCCCGATAGTGCCCTGACGCGGCGTGCCCCGACGCCCCGGTCAGGTTGATCCAGCGGGAACGATCGAGGTCGTCGAGGTCGACGACCATCCGCATCGAGGGCGCCGAGGTGACGCCGTAGCCCGCGGCCGCGTCCCAGTTGGTCGCATCGACGCTGGCGCCACCACCGCCCACTGCGAACGGACCGCGGTTGAAGATCGCCTCAACCACCCCGATGCCGCTCTGCCCCAGTGACTGGTTCTCGAGCTCCAGCTGGTGGAGCCGGCCCCACTGCCACTGCTGGGGGCTGAGCGCGACCTTGCGGGTGAGCTCGTCCCTGGCCTCGAGCATGGCTTTGCTCAGGATCATGTCGCGGTCCTCGACCACACCCTTGGTCTCCGCGTCGTCCCACCACTGGCTGTCCGGCTGACGCAGCAGGTTGGTGACCACCGCCATCCAGCGCTGACCACCGTCGGGCCACAGGCTCTCGGGCAGCTGGTCGTGGAAGGTCAGGCGCAGCAGGTTGCTCCACACCACGTTGAAGTAGGCGGCCGCTGCCGAGTCGGCCGGCTGGGTGAAGTCCCAGTCGAGCAGCAGCCGCTGCCCGTCGGAGTAGTACGACGAGGTCAGCAGCTGCCGCATCAGGTAGGGCACGAGGACCGGACCCATCGGGTTGCGGTCGTCGAGCTGCATCCTGGTCATGTCGTCGACGTCGACGCGTGAACCGTCCTCGAACTGCTGGGTCAGCAGGGTGCGGATGCGCTGGCTGCGGTAGCCGTGGTCCGGTGAGTCGCTGAGGCGGTAGCGGTAGCCGGGGCCGGTGACGGCCTGGTTGGCGGTGACGATGAAGCCCTCGGGCGGGTTCAGCACGTTGGGCAGCTCGTCGAAGGGCACGTAGCGGCCGCTCCAGTCGTTCTTCGAGAGCCAGCCCTCGGCCGGGTAGTCGCCACTACGGTTGCCCTGGCGGATCGGGATCGCACCCGGCGCCTGGTAGCCGATGTTGCCGGCCCGGTCGGCGTACACGAGGTTCTGGCTGGGTACGGCGAACCGGCTTGCCGCCTGACGGAACTGGGTCCAGTTCGTCGCCTTGTCGAAGAGGAAGATCGCATCCGCCGTCGGGCGCGGGGTCAGGGCGGTCCAGCTCAGCGCCACGGCGTACCCGTTGTCACGCTCGGGTGCCTCCGCGCCGACCGAGGCGTTGGCCCCGACGCTGGAGAGCTCCGCCGACACGTCCGAGAGCAGCGGCCCGTGCCGTGTGGACCGGACCGTGATCAACCGCGAGGACCGCCCGGCGATGCGGATCACCTCGTCACGCTCGGTCACCGGGACCTGCTTGCCGTCGTAGAGGTAGGTCTTGCCCGTCACCTTCTCCAGGTAGAGGTCCGTGACGTCGGGGTCGAGGTTGGTCATCCCCCAGGCGACGTCGCGGTTGTGCCCGATCACCACGCCCGGCATGCCGGCGAAGGTGAACCCGCTGACGTCGAAGGGACAGGCACTGTCGACGGTCCTGCAGTGCAGGCCCATCTGGAACCAGATTCCCGGGATCGAGGTGCTCAGATGGGGGTCGTTGGCGAGCAGCGGCTTGCCGGACACGGTGTGGTCACCGGACACCACCCAGCTGTTGGACCCGATGCCGCCCCCCTGGCCCATCAGGTCGGGGATGGCGTCGACACCGCGCTGCAGCGCGTCGAGCACCTCCGGGGCCGCCCGTCCCGGTGCGGGGCGCGGGTTCACCCCGGCCGGCCCCGCTCCCGGGCTGGCGAGGATCGGTGCGAACTTGTCGTAGGGGTAGCGAGGATAGAGCTCGTCGACCTGCTCCGGGGTGCGGTCGACTGAGAGCCGGGTGCGGTCGATCTCCTCCGTCATGTTGCCCCGCAGGTCCCACGCCATCGCCTTGAGCCAGGCCAACGAGTCGACCGGCGTCCACTTCTCGGGTTGGTAGTCCAGCCCGGTGAGCGCCAGGGCGGTGTACTCCAGCGACAGGTCGGTGGCCGACTTGCCGTTGATGTAGGCGTTCACACCGTCGCTGTAGGCCTCCAGGTAGGTCTTGGTCTCCGGCGCGAGCTGGTCCAGCTCCTGCGCGGCCACGCGTCGCCAGCCCATGGTGCGGATGTACATGTCTGTCTCGACGGTGCTCTCGCCCAGCAGCTCGCTGATCCGCCCGGCCGTCACGTGCCGACGGAAGTCCATCTCGAAGAAGCGGTCCTGCGCCTGGACGAAGCCCTGGGCCCGGAAGAGGTCGGCCGGGGTGTCGGCGTACACCTGCGGGATCCCCTGCGCGTCACGCAGCACCTCGACCTTGCCCGAGAGTCCGTCGAGACGCAGCGTTCCCGACACCTGCGGGAGCGGCCGACGGACCACGACCACGCCCGCGATGACGGAGGCGACGAGCGCGAGAACGACCACCACGCCCAGGTACGCCGACATCCGGGCCCAGCCGGGCCACTCGCTCAGGGGTCGGGAACTCACGTCAGGCATTGTGCCGTAGCATTGGCAGTCGACGACCACGAGTGCCAATCCCTCGTCCGCGTGACCTCCGGAGGACCAAGCAAGTGCCCACGTATCAGTACTCCTGCACCGACTGCGGCCACTTCTTCGAGATCCACCAGAGCTTCTCCGAGGACTCCCTGGCCGTCTGCCCCACCTGCGAGGGCAAGCTGCGCAAGGTCTTCAACGCGGTCGGCGTGGTGTTCAAGGGCTCGGGCTTCTACCGCAACGACAGCCGCGGCGCACAGTCCAGCTCCGAGTCCGGCTCGTCGGGCAACGGCTCCTCGGGCAACGGCTCGGACCCCGGGTCCAAGAGCTCCTCGGAGAAGGGGGCGGACAAGGGCGCGGAGAAGAAGGCGTCGACCGCGTCCACACCGGCCGCCAAGTCCGAGAGCTCCAGCTCCGCACCAGCCTGACCCCGGCCCCAGGACGGGCCCCAGGACGGGCCCAAGAGGGGGCCTGTGGATTGCCGGCACGTCCCGGACCAGACCCGCCTACGGTCTGACCGCATGAAACCGTTGCGCTCGCACCTGAGGCCCCTGCTACGTCTGCGGCGTCGAGTGCTGCTGCACCGGCGTTCCCTCGCCGCCCTCACGGCCGCGGGCGCTGTCCTCGCCGCTTTCCAGGCGACCTCGCCCCCGCCACCTCGCACCGTCGTCGTGTGGACGGCCAGCCGTGACCTGCCCAGCGGCACGGTCCTCGAGCAGTCCGACCTCGCCACCGCCGACCTGTCCCCGGGCACGGTGCCGGCCCACGCCATCGGTGAGGCCGACGAGGTGGTGGGCCACACCCTCGCGAGCCCGATGTCGCGGGGAGAGGTGGTCACCACCACCCGGACCGTGACGAGCGGGCTCCTCCGCGGCTACCCCGGCGCGACAGCGGTGCCGTTGCGCGTCACCGACGCGGCCCTCGTCGACCTGTTGCAGGTCGGTGACCGGGTCAGCTTCGTGGTCGCCGACCCGGACGGGCGAGCCAGCCCGCGGCTCCTGCTCGAGGACGTCCCGGTCGTCGCCATCCCGCGGGTCGGCGACAGCGCCCTCGACAGCGGCACACCGGGGCGCCTCGTCATCGCCGCCGTGCCGTCGGGATCGGCGAGCGACGTGGCCGCCACCGCTGCCACCTCGATTCTCATTCCGGTCTGGACCCGATAACCTCGACGCGCTCGACACCCATCGCTCGCAGCAGGCGCCGACGAGGTCGCGTCTCGGACAGGGAGAACCTCCATGACCGGCTTCAGGAACTTCATCCTCCGCGGCAGCCTCGTCGAGCTGGCCGTGGCTTTCATCATGGGCGGCGCCTTCGCCCTCGTCGTGGGAGCGACGGTCGACCTGATCCTGGGTATCGTCGGCAAGATCGGCGGCCAGCCGAACTTCAAGGCGTGGGACCCGCAAGGCCTGCCGGTGGGCGCCTGGATCACCGCGGTGATCTCGTTCGTGATCCTCGCGGCGGTCGTCTACTTCCTGATCGTCAAGCCCTACACGGTCGCCAAGGACAAGTTCTTCCCGGCGGAGGAGGCCGGCGTCCCCGCTGACATCGCGCTGCTCGAGGAGATACGCGACCTGCTGGCCTCACGCCCCGGCCAGGTCTGACCCTGCAGCCGCACTAGCCCCCGTGGTGGGGCGGCACCTGCCGCCGCAACCACTCCTCGCTGGTGTCGGTCCTCGTGTCCGGCTCGGCGGCGTCGTCGCTCGTCTGTTCGGGAA
>JBKJON010000492.1:0-4931 GCA_046595715.1 Marmoricola sp. | reverse complement strand
GCCCCGCTGTGGCAGTAGATGTGCCGGAAGCGGGCCTCGCCGCCCAGCAGGGTCACGCCGTCACGCAGCTGCGGGAGCGAGTCGATGTCGAGGCGGCTCTCGGCGGTCGAGTCGACCATCCCGTGGTCGGCCACCACGAGCAGCCGCACCTCGCCGGGCAGCTCGTCTCGCAGCTCCTGGACGTCCTCGTCGATGTCGCGCAGCTGCCCCCGCCACCGCTGCGAGTCGACACCCGCCCGGTGCCCGTGCCAGTCGAGGTCGCCGTCGTAGACGTAGGTCACCGAGGGCCGGTTCCCGGCACCCGCGACGGCGCCCGCGATGCGCTCGGCGACGTCGTCGGCCCCGACGTACGACGCCCCGCGCTGCCCGCACCGCGTGAGGCCCGATGACGCGAAGTCCCGCTTGCTCACCACGCTCGTGTGGACCCCGGCGGCTGAGAGCCGGCCGAAGGCGGTCGCGTGGGGCTGCCACTCCAGCGGGTCCACCGGCTGGTCCCAGAACAGTGAGTTCAGCAGCGCACCGGTCTCGGGGACGCGCGAGGTGAACCCGACGAGGCCGTGCTGGCCCGGAGTCAGCGCCGTGCCCAGCGAGGTCAGCGACGTCGCCGTGGTCGAGGGGACACCGCAGGTCGCCGGTTCCTCCCCCAGCAGCGAGTGGAGGTACGGCGCGTGCCCCCGATGCTCCGCGAGCAGCTCGTGACCGAGTCCGTCGATCAGCATCACGACGTACGCCGGGGCCGGCGGCAGGACCAGTGAGGTCGCGTGGAACCCGACGGGGACTCCCAGCGCCGCGGCGACCGCGGGCAGGACGTCACCGAGGGTGCGACCGGACATGTCACCGGAGTAGTCCGGCTCGACGAACCCCGGGACCGGGAGCGAACCCACCCGTCAGCTCTGCGTGCGGGCCGAGAGGCTCTCGGCGAACACCAGGAGGTCGTCGACGGCGGCCTGCCCGTCGGCGGCCGAGCTCACCCGCAGGGAGAAGTCGTCGGAGACGACCATGCCGGTGTAGCCGTGGTCGGCGTCGCACTCGGGGTCGGCGCAGGAGGCAGGTTCGAGGTCGATGCGGTTGATCCCACCCCAACCGACGGTCAGCACGGCCTCGCTCGGGGTGGGCTCGCCACCGCCGTCGAAGGTGGCGGGGTTGGCGACCATCCGGTTCACCACGATCGAACGCACCGAGGTCAGCTGGATCGCCTCGGTGGAGGTCGAGGTGTAGGGCTCAGGGAGCAGGTCGTCGGGTGCGTGCTCGTCGGTGTGGCACAGGATCAGCCGGGTGCCGGTCAGGACGACGACGGTGATGTGCCGTCGGACCTCGTCGCGGTCGATGGTGGGCTCGTGGTGGACCAGGAACGAGGTGACGCTCTCCCCCGCCACCGCAGAGCGCACCCCGGCGGCGACGACCTGCGGGTAGTAGCCGGTCTTCTCGATCGCAACGACGAGGTCGCCGAAGCGGTCGCTGTGGACAACGGGACGCATGCCGGCAGTCTGTCACGCGTCGGCGCCGGTCACCCGTTGAGCGTGTCGTCCAGCGGATCGATGAGTCGGCGTACCAACAGGTCCGAGCGCGGCTCGGGCATCGCCTCGACCCGGCCAGTGGCGTGCAGCACGTTCACGCCGTGGACGGTCGCGTGCACCAGCACCAGGTCGAGCTGGCTCAGCTGGGGCAGGTCGTTCTTGAGCTGGGCCACACGCCGGACGAGGTCCTCGACGGCGGGTACGTCGACCTGCTCGCTCCCCCGGTAGCCGAACAGCAGCGGCGCCGCCTTGATGGCGCGCACGGTCTCAGCGGCTTCGAGCGCACTGATCGGCGGGATCCGGAAGACCCGGTCGCCGACGAGGTCGGTGAGCGCACCGGAGATCCCGAACGAGACCGCGGGGCCGAAGAGCGAGTCCTCGAGCCCCCGGATCGCGACGGGGACACCAGGCGCAGCCGTGCGTTGCACCACGAACTCGGCGTCCGCCGGATGGGTGATGATCCCCATCAGCGACTCCCAGGCGTCGCGCATCTCGGACTCGTCGTCGATGCTGCGCCACACGTGGGCCTGGTCGGGGCGCTGGCGCAGCCGCTCCGCGGTCGCCTTGAGCACGACGTTCCAGCCGAGCCGTTCACCCGCCGCGACGGCCTCCTCGACGGACGTGACGTGCTGGCGCTCCCACAGGTCGATCCCATAGCTGCCGAGAAGCTCCCTGAGCTCCGGCCCGCTCAGGTCGTGACCATCGGGGTGCTCCATCAGCAGCTGGTTGACCTGGCGCTTGGCGGCGTCCATGTCGATGTCCTCGAGCACCCCCACGGAGTCGTCCTGCCGCTGCAGCCAGGCGGCGTACTCCACGACACAGGCGAGCGCGCGCACGGCAGCCTCCACGGCGGGGTACGACGGGACCGAGCCGCGACCGGCCGTGTGGCCCGACAGGTCCGGCACCCGCAGCAGCTCGGGGACGCCCTCGCGGCCGAGGAAGGAGGAGACCAGGGGCTTGTCCGACTGCTCACCGACCGCGGCGAGCACGTTGGCGACCTCCTCGCCGCCGGCGTCGAGCGGCGGGATGTAGACCGCCACCACGGCATCCACGTGCTGGTCGTCGATGGCGCTGTCGAGGGCGTTCTCGAAGTCCTCGGCAGTCGCGTCGGCGCCGAGCGCCGTCGCGCTGGTGACGGTCAGGCCGCTCGCGGCGGCGGCGTCGACCGCCAGCAGGCCGAGGGCGTCGGAGTTTCCCACGATCGCGACCCGCGACCCGGTCGGGAGTGGCTGGTGCGCGAGCAGCTGGGCGACGTCGAACATCTCGTCGAGGGTGTCGACCTGGATGATCCCAGCCTGCCGGAACATCGCGTCGACCGCCTCGGGGGGTGCGGCGATGTGTCGTACGGCGTGCCCCATCGGCACCCCCTGGGTGCTGCGGCCCGAACGCACCGCGACGATCGGCTTGGACCGCGAGACGCGACGGGCGATCCGCGAGAACTTCCGTGGGTTACCGATGGACTCCAGGTAGAGCAGGATCACCTCGGTCGCGACGTCCTCCTCCCAGTACTGCAGGAGGTCGTTGCCCGAGACGTCGGCGCGGTTGCCCGCGCTGACGAAGGTCGAGAGCCCGAGGCCGCGGCCGCGCACCTTCTCCAGGATCGCCGAGCCCAGGGCACCGGACTGGCAGAAGAAGCCGGCCCGGCCCCGCGGCGGCATCAACGGCGCCAGCGAGGCGTTCAGCGACACCTCCGAGGCGGTGTTGATGACGCCGAGGCAGTTGGGGCCGATCAACCGGAGCCCGTAGGAGCGGGCCAGGCCGACGAGCTTGCGCTGCCGCTTGCGCCCCTCCTCACCGGTCTCGGCGAAGCCGCTGGAGATCACGATCAGGCCGTGAACGCCCTTGGCCGCACAGTCGAGCACGACGTCCTGGACCGCCTCCGCCGGCACCGCGACGATCGCCACGTCGACGTCACCGGGGATGTCCCCGACGGTGGAGTACGCCGGCATGCCGGCCACCGCGTCGGCGGCAGGGTTCACGACGTAGACGCGGCCGGCGTAGTCGCCGAGGACCAGGTTGCGCACCAGCAGTGCGCCGATGGTGTCGCTGCGGCGGGAGGCGCCGATGACCGCGACGCTCTTGGCGTTCAGGAAGGCCGCGATGGAGGCTGCCTCGGAACGGTGCTCACGAGCCGCGAGGACGCCGATGGAGGTGTCGGTGGGGTCGATGTCGAACTCGAGGTGCATCACGCCCTCCTCCCAACCGCCCTTGACGACGTACCCCTGCTCTCGGAAGACCTGGATCATCCGACGGTTAGCGGGCAGCACCTCGGCCACGAAGCGGTCGACGCCGCGCTCACGACCGGCCTGTGCCAGGTGCTCGAGGAGGAGCTGGGCGATGCCGCGGCCCTGGTGCGCGTCCTGGACCAGGAAGGCGACCTCGGCCTGCCCCTTCTCGACCACGTCGTAGCGTCCGACGGCGATGATCTTCTGCGCCACCGTCATCACGAACGCGACCCGGTCGTGGTAGTCCACGTTGGTGAACCGCTTGACGTCGCGCTCGGACAGGTTGGGCATCGGGGCGAAGAACCGGAAGTACTTCGACTCCTTCGAGACCAGCGCGTAGAACGCGACCAGCCCCAGGGCGTCCTCCGGCACGATCGGCCGGAGGTGGGCGGTGCGCCCGTCGCGCAGCAGGACGTCCGCCTCCCAGTGCTCCGGGTAGTCCCGGGGCGAGGGGGCGGTCGGGTCCTCGATGCCCTGCGCGGTCACGACAGAAATGTACCGTCCGGCGTGCCCCGGCAAGGATTCGCGGCGTGGCACGGGGAGAATCGCCGCATGGCCCGTCGTACCGCATCCCCGCCCCCAGAGGAGTTCGAGGAACACATCGTCGACATAGACGTCGGCGACGAGATGCGGGCCAGCTTCCTGGAGTACGCCTACTCGGTCATCTACTCGCGGGCCCTGCCTGACGCCCGCGACGGCCTGAAGCCGGTCCAGCGCCGCATCCTCTACGCGATGCACGACATGAGCCTGCGCCCCGAGCGTGGCCACGTGAAGTCCTCCCGGGTCGTCGGCGAGGTCATGGGTCGCTTCCACCCGCACGGCGACGGGGCGATCTACGACGCCCTGGTCCGGATGTCGCAGAGCTTCTCGATGCGGCTGCCGACCGTCGACGGCCACGGCAACTTCGGCTCGCCCGACGACCCGCCGGCCGCGATGCGCTACACCGAGGCGCGGATGGCCCCGGCCGCCGTCGCGATGACAGCAGCCATCGACGAGGACACCGTCGACTTCCGCCCCAACTACGACGGCCGCGAGATCGAGCCGTCGGTGCTGCCCGCCGCCATCCCCCACCTCGTGGTCAACGGGGCCACCGGGATCGCCGTCGGCATGGCGACCAACATGGCGCCGCACAACCTCGTCGAGGTCGTCCAGGCCCTGCGTCATCTGGTCAAGCACCCCCAGGCCGACC
>JBKJON010000526.1:0-5739 GCA_046595715.1 Marmoricola sp. | reverse complement strand
ACCGGGCGATAGCTGCACCGTTGGGGGACGACTCCCCCTGCAGCCACGGGTCCCCCTGCAGCCACGGGTCCCTCTGCGTCGACAACACCCTGATGCAGGGGGACCCGTGGCTGCAGGGGGAGTCGTCCCCCAACGGTGCAGCTATCGCCCGGTTCAACCAGGTGGTCGCGGACGACGCCCGCGTCGAGCAGGTGGTGCTGCCGGTGCGCGACGGTCTGACCCTCATCCGCCAGGTCGGGGCATGACCCTCGTCCGCCAGAAGCTGGGCTCACCGAGGGTGCGGGACACGTCCCGCACCCTCGGGGTCCTCGCCCTGCTCGCGGTCGCCCTCCCGGTCAACGCCGCCGTCACCGGGGCAGCGCTCGTCGCCGGCGGACTTCGTGGACGGACGGCGCCGCTCGCCGAACACCCCCGGACGATCCTGGTCAGCGGCGGCAAGATGACCAAGGCGCTGCAGCTGTGCCGCGCGTTCCACGAGGCCGGGCATCGCGTCGTGCTCGTCGAGTCCTCGAAGTACTGGCTGACGGGCCATCGCTTCTCGCGCTCGGTCGACGCCTTCCACACCGTCCCGGACCCGCACAGCGAGGACTACGCCGACGCCCTGCTCACGATCGTCGAGCAGGAGGGGGTCGACGTCTACGTACCCGTGTGCAGCCCGGCCTCGAGCGTGTACGACGCCCGCGCCAAGGCGTTGCTGTCCAAGAAGTGCGAGGTGATCCACCTCGACCCCGAGGTGCTTGAGCTCCTCGACGACAAGTACGAATTCGCCGGCGCCGCCCAGTCGCTGGGGCTCTCCGTCCCGGACACGCACCGGATCACCGACCCCCGGGAGGTGCTCGACTTCGACTTCTCGGAGGCGACCCGCCCCTACATCCTCAAGAGCATCGCCTACGACCCGGTGCACCGTCTCGACCTGACCCGCCTGCCCTTCGGGCCTCCCGAGGCGCTGGCCGCCTTCGTGGAGTCGCTGCCGATCTCGCCGGCCAACCCCTGGATCCTCCAGGAGTTCATCGAGGGTCGCGAGTACTGCACTCACGGCACGGTGCGCGACGGCCGCCTGACCGTCTACTGCTGCTGCGAGTCCTCGGCCTTCCAGATCAACTACGAGATGGTGGACAGGCCGGCGATCCGCGAGTGGGTCGAGCTCTTCGTCCAGGCGCAGAGGCTCACCGGACAGGTGTCCTTCGACTTCATCGAGACCGACGACGGCTCGGTCTACGCGATCGAGTGCAACCCACGCACCCACTCGGCGATCACGATGCTCTACGACCACGACGGACTCGCCCCGGCCTACCTCGAGGACACCCGGGTCGGCGTGGTCGTGCCCACCGAGACAAGCCGCCCGACGTACTGGATCTACCACGAGCTGTGGCGGCTGCTGACCGGTCCGGCGAGGGCCTCCCGGCTGCGCACGATCATGGCCGGCAAGGACGCGATCTTCGACGTGGCCGACCCGCTGCCGTTCTTCATGGAGCACCACGTCCAGATCCCGTGGCTGCTGGTGCAGAACCTGCGCCGGCGCGGCTCCTGGATCCGGGTCGACTTCAACATCGGCAAGCTCGTCGAGCCCGCGGGGGACTGAGATGCGCGTCCTGCACCTGGCCGGGTCCGAGGTCAGCCCCTTCATGGCCGACCTCTCGCGGCTGTACGCCGACGACTGCCTGCGCGCCACCGCCGACCGCAGCCGGTACGACGTCCACCTTGCCTACGTCAGCCCCGGAGGGCTGTGGCGGTTCCCTCGGGACCTCAGCGATTTCGGCCTCGCCGCGGCGAAGCCGCTGTCGTTCCCGCACGCGATGCAGGTGATCGAGGACCTGCAGATCGACGTGATGGTGCCCCAGATGTTCTGTCTCCCGGGCATGACCACCTACCGGGCGGTCTTCGACCTCCTCGGCATTCCCTTCGTCGGGAACACCCCCGAGGCCATGGCGGTCGCGGCGCACAAGGCGCGGGCCAAGGCCGTGGTCTCGGGGGCCGGAGTGCGGGTGCCGGCCGGTCAGGTGCTGAGGCAGGGCGATCGGACGGACCTGCCGCTGCCGGTTGTCGTCAAGCCCGTCGACGCGGACAACTCGTCCGGGGTCGCTCTGGTGCGAGAGCCGGGGGAGTACGGCGACGCGCTGCGCACCGCCTTCGAGCACTCCTCCGAGGTGCTCGTCGAGGAGTACGTCGACCTCGGCCGGGAGGTCCGGTGCGGGATCGTGGAGGTCGCCGGGGAGCTCGTCTGCCTGCCACTGGAGGAGTACGCCGTCGACCGGGACACCAAACCCATCCGGGACTACGCCGACAAGCTGCGCCGCACCGGGGACGACGGCGGTCTCGCCCTCGTGGCCAAGGACACCGAGCACGCGTGGATCGTCGACCGTGACGACCCGGTGACCGCGCGCGTCTGGGACGCCGCCAGGGCGTGTCACCGAGCCCTGGGGTGCCGCGACTACAGCCTGTTCGACTTCCGCATCGACGCCGACGGGGAGCCGTGGTTCCTCGAAGCGGGTCTCTACTGCTCGTTCGCCGAGAAGAGCGTCATCTCGGTGATGGCGAAGGCCGCCGGCATCGCCCTGCCACAGCTCTTCGAGACCGCCCTCCTGCAAGCCGTAGCTCGCCGACCCTCACTCACCAGGAGCTCACGATGAAGTACGTCGTCACCGAACCCGTCGGCGTCGAGATCAACGACGTCGAACTCGCCCACCTCGGCGTCGTGGAGGTCGAGGAGCTGAAGAGCCTGCTGGCACACTACGGAGTGGCTGTCTTCCGGGGTCAGGCGATAGACGACACCGCCTTCCTGGCCTTCCTCCGCAGTTTCGGCGACCTCGCCTTCACCCGGGGTGAGACCCCGGTCGACGGCTTCCCCGACCTCAACGTGATCACCAACGTCGGTCGCAGCACGCCACCGAAGAGCACGTTCCACGTCGACTCGAGCTATCTCGCCGTGCCGCCCACCTATACGGCCCTGCGCGCGGTCAGCATCCCCGACCAGGGTGGCGAGACGCTGTTCACCAACCAGTACGCCGCCTTCGACTCGCTGCCCGAGACGGTGGTGAACGAGCTCGAGTGGCGGACGATCACCCATGTCGTCACGGGTCTGGACCTGACCGAGGACGACGAGACGGAGGCCGAGCACCCGGTGTTCCGGCCGCACCCGATCTCCGGCCGTACGTCGCTCTACCTCTCGACGCCGAAGCGTTGCGCGGCCGTGAGCGGCCTGACCGAGGAGGAGGGCGAAGCGATCGTGGGCGTGCTCTACGAGCACTCGACCAAGGAGGAGAACACCTTCCGGCACACCTGGTCCCCGGGGGATGTCGTGATGTGGGACAACGGCTGCGTGCTCCACCGCGCCGACCACTCCGACGTCGTCGGCGACCGGGTGATGCACCGGGGGATGGTGGCGGGCTAGAGGCGCTGCTTCTCGCCCGCCGGGTCGAACAGCGGCTTGAGCGAGACCCGCGCCGGCTCGCGGGTGCCGTTCACGTCGACCTCGTAGGTGCCGCGGGTCACCCAGTCGCGGTCGACCGTCCCGCCGGCGGGGTCGGCGGCGTACGCCAGACCGACGCAGGCACCGAGGGTCTCCCCCCAGGCGGCGGAGATCACCTGGCCCGCGGCGACGCCGTCGCGCAGCAGGAGCTCGCCGCCCCAGAGCATGGGCTCGTCGCTCTGGAGGACGAGCGACACGAGCCGGCGGCGCGCGCCCTCGGCCTTCGCCTTCTCCACCGCAGCTCGCCCGAGGAAGTCGATGTCGGTCTTGAGCTTGCAGGTGAAGAGCAGTCCCGCCTCGACGGGGTTGTAGTCGGGGGTGAGCTCTCGACCGAAGGCGCGGTAACCCTTCTCCAGCCGCATCGACTCGATCGCGTAGTAGCCCCCGTTGAGGACCCCGAGGTCCTGTCCGGCCGACAGCAGGTCCTCGTAGACGCCGACCGCGAACTCGGTCGGGACGTAGAGCTCCCAGCCCAGCTCGCCGACGTAGGTGATCCTCGTGGCCCGGACGGTCGAGTAGCCCAGCGAGAGCACCCGGCTGCTGGCGAAGGGGAAGGCGTCCTCGCTGAGGTCCGCGCGGGTCAGCCGGTTCAGCAGCTCACGTGAGCGGGGACCCATCACCCCGAACACGGCGTACGACGAGGTCACGTCGACGAGGGTGGCCCGAAGGTCGCCGATCCGCCGGCTGATGTGGTCCTTGTCGCGCTCGGTGGTGGCAGAGCTGCTGACGACGAGGTACTCGTCGGTCGCGACCCGGGTCAGCGTCAGGTCGGACTCGTAGGTGCCGCGCTCGTTGAGCATCCCGGTGTAGACGGTCCGTCCCACCGGCACGGCGACGTCGGCCGTGCACAGCCACTGCAGCACCGCTTCCGCGTCCGGCCCGATGAGCCGGAACTTCGAGAACGACGTCTGGTCGAAGACGGTCACGTTCTCGCGGGTGTTCGCCTGCTCGGCGGCCGACCAGGGCAGCCAGTTCTGCTTGCCCCACGCGTACTCGATGGTGTTCTGCTCCCCCGTGGGGGCGAAGAAGTTCGCGCGCTCCCAGCCCATCCGGCTGCCGAAGTTGGCGTTCGCCCGCTCGAGGTGGGCGTAGACCGGCGAGCGGCGGAACGGACGTGCCGTGCGCATCTCGCGGTTGGGCCACGGGATCTCGTAGTGCAGGCCGAGGATCTCCGCGACGCGGTCGTGCAGCCACCGGTGGTTGCCGTTGAACGCGGCGAATCGACGGATGTCGACCGAGGTGAGGTCCGAGGTGGGACTGCCCTGGACGATCCACTCCGCCAGGGCCCGGCCGGCCCCGCCCGCGGAGGCGATCCCGACGGAGTTGAAGCCTGCACCGACGAAGAAGTTCCGCACCTCCGGTGCCTCACCGAGGATGAACTGGTTGT
The DNA here is from genome assembly GCA_046595715.1 of Marmoricola sp. Lineage (GTDB taxonomy): Bacteria > Actinomycetota > Actinomycetes > Propionibacteriales > Nocardioidaceae > Marmoricola. Next base: position 883 of record JBKJON010000526.1, on the reverse strand, counting down.
CCGGGGTGAAGCTCTCGGGGCCGTTGTAGAACTTGCGGATCCCGGTCTCGCCGAGGGCGGGGATCCGGAGGATCGCGTTCTCCATCAGGATCGAGAAGTGGTCCCAGTCCTCCTCGAGCAGCTGGAACTCGAAGGGGTAGGGGATGGCGTCTGGGGAGACCCACGGCTTCGCCTCGGGCTCGAAACCCCCGACGACCAGACCGCCGACCTCTTCCTTGAAGTAGGTGTAGCCGTCGGGGTCACGGAGCACCGGCAGGTCTGTGTGCACCCCCTCGAAGGGGTCTGTCACGACGTAGAAGTGCTCGGCGGAGTGCAGCGGCACGTTGACCCCGGCCATCGCGCCGACCGCGTTGGCCCACTGGCCGGCGCAGTTGACGACGTTCTCGGCCTCGATGTCGCCCTTGTCGGTGCGTACGCCGGACGTACGCCCGTCCGAGACCAGCACGTCCAGCACCCGGGTGTGCTCGAAGACCTGGGCGCCACCCTGACGAGCGCCCCGCGCGAGGGCGGAGGTCAGGTCGGTCGGGTTGGCCTTGCCGTCACCGGGTAGCCAGATGGCCCCGACGAGGTCGTCGATCCGCAGCACCGGGTAGCGCTCCAGCGCCTGCTCCGGCGACAACAGCTCACACTCCAGGTCGAAGGCCTCCGCGGTCGCCGCCGTGCGCCGCAGCTGCGTCATCCGGTCCTCGGTGCGGGCGACCGTGACCCCACCGCAGCGTTTGTAGCCCGCCGACAGGCCGACCTCCTCCTCCAGCTGGGAGTAGAGCTCGGTGGAGTACTGGACGAGGCGGGTGCCGCTCTGGTTCGCGCGCAGCTGACCGACCAGGCCCGCGGCGTGCCACGTCGTACCGGAGGACAGCTCGCCCTGCTCGATGAGGACGAC
>JBKJON010000428.1:0-4695 GCA_046595715.1 Marmoricola sp. | reverse complement strand
GAGAACATCGAGGTACTGGGTAGCCATCTTGGGCTCGGGCACAACCCGGCTGTGCTGCACCTGCTAGCCGATCGACTTGCACAACCTGAGCACGACTGGAAACCATTTGTTCCCACCCGCCTGGTCAGCCGCGCCTACCCATGACCCCTGCCGGGACAGACCGACCGGCATGAGGCCCAACCCGGGATGAGCAACCGCCGGCACGGAAACCAGTGCCTCAATCATCTCCGCCTGGATTCCGCGGCGCCGACACAGATGCTTCTTTTCGCCGCCATTGGGGCAGACAGAGGGTCATCGGCTACACGACCACGTCGTCAAGTGGATCATGAGTGCCGTCCCAGCGGGTGATTACCTGTACGCGAGCCCGTGTACCGATTGTCAACAGGGGTACGGCCCAGCCATGTCCCTCGTTAACAGCTCTGGATTCGCTCATGTTCGACTGACCGTCACCGACATCGCCCGCTCGAAGGCCTTCTACGACCAGGTCTTCGGCTGGCCTACAGCCATCGACACCTCCGGCGACGTCGAAGCCCCGAAGGAGAACGGCGAACCGGCGAACTTCTACGGCGGCACGATCTACCAGACTCCGCAGGGCACACTGTTCGGGCTCCGACCAGTTGGCAGTGCGCAGTTTGACTCGGAGCACACCGGGCTCGACCACGTCAGCTTCGCGGTTCAGTCACGCCACGAGCTGGTGAGCGCGGTGAAGGCGCTGGACGAGGCTGGGATCGAGCACGGCGACATCATCGATCTTGATGATGCCGGCCTCGCCATCCTTTCCTTCCAAGATCCCGACGACATCAACATCGAGCTGACCGCGCCGCTCGGCTGACGCCCGAGCCGGGTCGGTCTCGACCTCGCCGACCTTGCCCATTTCACATCCCTGGACGGGCCGCCCGTAGCCACGACGTCATCCCCAGAACTGAGCCGTCGCTGTGCTGGCGACAGCGGAAGTGCGTCACACCGCCGCGTCTGTGCACCCACAATGACGCGCCCAGCTCCGAGCGAGTCCACGCCGACTCCAACCGGGGATCGAGGGTGGGCTGCCGCCGGGGGCCCAGCGTGCCCTCGTGCAGACGCCTAGATGCTGGCGTCGTACAGGAGCTCGTCGAGCTCACTTGCTGCGGCCCCGATGCTCGGGGCCAGGCTGTGGACGCCAGCGGCCAGGTGCCCCCCCGAGGCGCCACCGCTGCACACAACCGGGGCCACGTCTTGACCGAGCAGTCGCAGGGCCACCTCGAGCGCTGTGGGGCGGTCGGCGGGAGTGACGACAGCCAGGACTGCGGCTCGGGCGGCGCGGCTCCGCACTGCGGTCTCCCAGCTGTCCACCGGCACGTTGGCGCCGAGGTAGAGAACGTCCAACCCTCTCCTGCGGATGGCGGTGGCGAATGCCAACGCCCCCAAGTCGTGCTGGCTGCCTGAGGGCAGCCCCACCACCACCGCTGGGCCCCTGGACCTGCTGCCGGCCGCCTCGAAGGCCGCCGAGAGTCGGCGATGGACCGCGTGGCTGGCCGCGTGCTCGCCGGCGATGTCGACCTCGCCGCTTGCCCATCCGCTGCCCAGCGCGTGCAGGGTCGGGAAGAGCCACGAGTCGACGGCGTGCTCGAAGGAGCCGAGCGCGAATCCCCCGTCGAGGCTCTCCTCAATATCTGCGGTGTCGAGCCGGATGGCAGCGGACAAGAAGCGCTGGGTGAGGGCGGCCGCGCTCGGCTCCTCGGGAGCGTTCGACTCAACACGTCCGGCGCCCTCGTCGGCCCGGTGATCCACGACGACCGGGACGCTCCCCGTGCGAACAGCGTTGGCCGCCTCGGCCGGAGCCCAGCCAACGTCCACCAGTCCGCGCATGGTCGAGACTGCGGCGAGGTCCTCCAGGCCGTAGACCCGGTACCCGGACTCGTTCCGCTGCGGTACGACGACGCCGTAGCGCCGCTCCCAGGCGCGCAGAGACGCCTCGCTGACGCCGCTGAGCCGAGCTGCCTGCTTGATGGTGTACATGGTTTGTATAGGGTACTGGCCTAGTTACCTTCGGCAAAGCTTAGACACATTCTCACATTTCTCGTATGTTGGACAAAAGCCGGGGCGCCCGGGCTCTGCAGATACCGCACGGGGAGCTCGGCCATGGAACCCGCACCACTCGAGAGCGGCGTCGTCGCCACCCCGGACCCCGTTGCCGGCGGTGAACTCCCAAACAACACCCTCCAGGCCCAGCTGAGCGCCGCGAGCCGCGGCGACGAGTCGGCCTTCGCCGCCCTCTACGACAGCGTGGCTCCACGGGTCTACGGTCTCGTCCATCGGATCCTCAGGGACGTATACCAGTCCGAGGAAGTCACCCAGGAGGTGTTTCTCCAGCTCTGGGAAACCTCCCACCGCTTCGACCCCACTCGCGGGTCCGCCATCTCATGGATCATGACCATGACCCACCGCCGAGCAGTGGACCGTGTCCGTTCCACCCAGGCGCAGCGCCGCCGAGACGTCAGCGATGCCGGGCGCAGCCTCAAGACTCCCTTCGACGAGACCGCCGAAGCAGCGCACTCATCGCTCGAAGCCACCAAGGTTCGAAACGCGCTCGACGGGCTTTCGCCGACCCAGCGCCAGGCCCTCGAGCTCGCCTACTTCGCCGGACACACCCACCTCGAGGTGTCACGGCTGTTGCAGATCCCCCTCGGCACGGCGAAGACCCGAATCCGAGACGGGTTGATCCGGCTAAGAGACAACCTAACGCCCGCCGCGGCCGAGCCAGCCTGATCACCAGAGTCCGACGGCCTGACACCCGTCAACACAGCGAGTCAACCCCACGCCAGAGATTGAGCAAGTCGCCATACGACCGCGAAAGGGCGCGTCTGACGCCCCTTCAGCGCCCATACCCGACCCGGCGCCGGCGCCACGACACCGGGAAGGTCCCGCTCGTGTGATGAAGTCGATCGGCTCCACCTTCACAGAGAAAGTCCACAGCATCACAGGAGCTTGCTGACCTTCCTTCCAATGACAGGGTCTTTCCGGCCGCCTGTCGGCGCAGTCGGTCGTAAGCACCTACCGATGCGTGCTCGCCTTCTTGGTCGAAGGGGCCTTGAGCGTTGGCGTCGCGTAGCGTGCAGGGAGTCAGGCCCAAGGAGAGCCGCATGCGCAGTGATCTGTTCGGCACGAACCTCGATTCGGCCACGACCGAGCGCTTCACGTTGCAGAACCCCCGCATGCTTCGAGTAGCGCTCGACGGGGACGTGATGGCACGACAGGGAGCAATGATCGCCTACCAGGGCCAGGTCGACTTCGCCTACCAAGGATCCGGCGGCGTAGAGAAGTTCCTCAAAAAGGCCTTCACGAACGAGGGCATGTCGCTGATGAAGGTCACCGGCAAGGGCGACGTCTTCTTCGCCGACCCCTGCGTGTCAGGCGGACTTGCTGTGAACCACTGGACTCAACTCACCCTGACACGCAGGGGGCGCGGAGCCTCGCGAGGAGGGCGAGGCACACGTGAACAAGGCGTGGGCCCTAGGCGCCGTCCCTCGCCCGTGGTTAGGGCACAACGTCCCCATCAGCGGGGCTGCTTGGCACTGGCAAGGGCACGAGCGACCCGGTGTGATGGAGAGGTCGAGTGAAGGTGCAAAACGGCAATCGACACCAGCCCCGGATGGGTCCGTGAAGCAGTGGACGACATGGTCACCACATTGGTCAGCAGCAAGGCTCCGCTTCCCGAGACCCTTGACCTCCTCGACGCACACCTACCGACGTAGGACGTCGTTCTCACCGAGCACCTCGTCGTCGACGCAGACACCGTCACCCTCTTCGAGGCCGCGAAGAACTTCGACTTCATGACCACCCGGTCCCTGCTGGTCACCGCCCTGATGACCGCACGCAGCGTGCCAAGCCGGCTGTTGGGCCGGCCCGTCGTCACCCCGCAGTCGCTGATGCTCGCTCGGGACTCAGGCGTGGTGCCTGGCTGGGTGGTCCTCGGCGAAGTCCCTGGCCGGGAGGTCGTGTTCGGCGCCGTGGGCACGTTCTGGAAGCCCGACATCGAGTGGCACGACCTCGCCGCCAACCAGTTCGCCGCCTTCGCGGAGCCGGGATGGGGCAAGATCGCCTGCCACCTGCTGGTGCGCCCCGACGGTCTCGACCGGTCGATCCTGAGCTACGAGTGCCGCACGGCCACCACCGACCCTGCCTCTCGCGCGAAGATGGCGCGCTACTGGTGGCTGATCCGCCCCTTCGTCGCCTACGTGCTGCGAGCCGTCCTCCGTACTGTCCGCGGGAACGCCGAAGCGCGTGTGTAGCGCCGACGTGGAGCTGGGCGGTGCGCAAGCCCGAAGGGCGCGCGCGATGAGTGGGGCCGCGGACCCGCGTGCTTCAGCACGTCCCATGGCTCCCGTCCTGGGAGCGGCCACCCTCGTGTTCTCGGCGCTCTACTTCCTCTCCGACGTGCTCGAGCTCGTCGGGGGCGGCTTCTCCACGCCCCAGCTCCTGCTCACCTACGTCGCCGAGGCCGCCATTCCCGTCTTCGTGCTCGGGCTGTACGCCGCCCAACGACCGCACATCGGGACGCTCGGTCTCATGGGGGCGGTGGGCTATGCCTATGCCTACGTCTTCTTCACCGGCACCGTGCTGCTGGCACTCGTGAACCAGTCACCCGACTGGGATGCCCTGATGGGCGGCCTCGCACCCTGGGTCACGGTGCACGGGCTGCTCATGCTCACGGCCGGC
>JBKJON010000395.1:0-6368 GCA_046595715.1 Marmoricola sp. | reverse complement strand
TGTGCCCGGTCAAGATCGACATCCCCAGCATCCTGGTCGACCTCCGCGCGCAGGTCGTCGACGCCCACCGCGGTCAGCTGCCGCCGAAGTCTGAGTCCGTGGCCATGAAGGGCGTCGCCGCGACGTTCGCGTCCTCCCGCCGACTCGGACTCGCCGAGCGGCTCGTGCGCGTCGGCACCGGTGCCGCGAGGAGGTTCCCGCTCGCGGCACGCTGGACCGGTGCCCGCGACGTGCCACCTGGCCCGGTCGAGTCCTTCCGGGCCTGGTGGAAGCGCACCGACGGAGGGCGTCGTGGCTGAGCCCGTGACCGCACGCGAGGAGATCCTGGCCCGGGTCCGGGCCGCCACTGCGACCGCACCGGCTGTCGCCTACGACGCCCCGCCGCCGGCCACCACGCCGGGCTCGGTCGACCTCTTCGTGGAGCGGGTCGCTGACTACCGGGCGGTCGTCGAGCGGTGCTCCGCCGCCGACCTGGCCGCGCGCGTCCTGGTGGCGGTGGAGGGCTGCTCGGTCGTCGTACCCCCCGGCCTCGGCGTCGAGATCCCCGGAGCCACGGTGGACGCCGGTCTCAGCTCGACGGAGCTGGACGCCCTCGACGCCGTCGTCACCGAGGCCACCGTCTGCATCGCCGAGACCGGCACCATCGTGCTCGACCACCGTCCCGGCCAGGGTCGCCGGGCCATCACGCTCGTCCCCGACCGTCACGTGTGCATCGTGCGGGCCGACCAGGTGGTGGCCGACGTGCCCGACGCCGTGGCTCTTCTCGACCCCCAGCGCCCGCTCACCTGGATCAGCGGTCCCTCCGCCACGAGCGACATCGAGCTCAACCGTGTCGAGGGCGTCCACGGTCCGCGTCACCTGCACGTGATCGTCGTCGACGCCTGACCTCGGAGTGCGGCAGGAGAGGTCCGAGCCGCGTGTCGACAGCCCGCTCGTCCGGTGCTGGAGGTCGGCGGGCCGAGGGACTATCAGTTGGCTCGTGCCCTCCTGGTGGCAAGCCTGGAGCCGCGTCCGGTGAGAGCGAACTGATAGTCCTTGCACTAAAGCCTCCGGGCTGCCGGTCTCGGAGACGTCGAGGGTGCCGGTGTGGTCGCGCAGGGGTACCCGTGCGGACTCGTTCACAGGTAGGTGCCTGGCTCGAGGGCGACGTAGACCCAGGTCGCGTGCGTCTTGAGCCGGTGATGTCGCCGGCAAAGTGGCGCGGTGTTGCAAGTGCAGGTGGCGCCGCCCTTGTCGAAGGGTACGCAGTGCTCGTTGTCGCACTTCCGGGCTCGTCTGGCCGACAAGCGGACCGCAGATTCCCCTTGTGTGGCAGGGGATCCGACTTTCTTGAACTACGTTTCGGCGGGCGGACTGGTCGACTCATCGGGGTGGTGGTGGTCGGGTCGGTGGCCCGTCGTCGGTGGTTTCGAGATGCTCGCTGCGCTCGCTCCTCGACCACCGGGACTCAGAGTGCCAGGAACGCCTTGCGGATCTCTTTCACCGCCAGCGCACCGAAGGCGAGGGCGCACAGGACGAGGGCGAGGTTGGCCGGGAGCTTGTGGCGCCACTCCCGTGGGATCCGGTCGGTGTTGAGGATCCGGAGGAGGGTCACTGCGAGGAACGGCATGAAGAAGGCGCCGATGACGCCGTAGGCGAGGATCAGGTAGACCGGTTGGCCCATGAGGATCAGCGCGATCGACGGCAGCGTCAGCCACGGCACGTAGGCATTGTGGTACTTCCCCCCGGCCCTGCTGTCGTGGTTGTCGGCGCCGAGCCCGCGGACGTGGCCGACGAAGTCGGCGAACATCAGGCTGACGCCGTTCCAGACCCCGACCGGGGAGCTCATCGCCGCCGCCCAGAGGCCGACGAGGAAGACCGTTCCGGCTGCGCTTCCGTAGATGTCCTCGAGCGCGGTGGACAGGTCCAGCAGCCCCTCGTCGCCAGTGGAGATGGCGATCGTCGCCGAGCAGAGCAGCTCGGCGCCGACGATCAGCGTGGCCACCACGAAGAGCCCGAGACGACACGTCCCGCGGCGCGTTAGCCAAGCTCCCGCGGGGTGGGAAGGTCGAGGACCGGCTAGTGGGCGCCGAGCTCGATCAGCAGCACTCCGCCGGCGATGGCGGCGAGACCGAGCATCATCCTCGGGGTGAGCGGGTCCTGGAAGAGGACCCGGCCGGCCAGCGCAGTCAGGCCGACTCCGGTCGCGGCCCAGATGCCATAGGCGACGCCGACGGCCATCCCCGAGTCGAGGGTGAGCCACAGCAGGTAGGTCGAGACGACGTAGGCGAGCACGGTGAGCCCGGCCCAGGCCCGCTTGCGCATCCCCTCAGACTGTCTCAGCGCGAGCGTGCCACCCACCTCGAGGAGGATGGCCGTACCCAGGAACAGCCACGTCATGACGTCACGTCCGAGGGTGTGCGGGACGGTGCGTGCGAACCCGACTCCACGAGGAGTACGCCGAGCATGACCAGGGCGATGCCCACGCCGATCTGCACGGTGAACGGGTCGTGGAAGGCGATCGTCGCGATCACGGCGGTCAGGGCAACGCCGCTCGCCGCCCAGATGCCGTAGGCGACGCCCACTGGCATGCCGCCGGACAGCACGGCACTCAGCAGCCCGAAGGCCACGATGTAGCCGGCGGCGACCGCGACGAACCAGCCGGGGTGGTCCAGGGCGGCGCGCAGGGAGAGTGTCCCGACGACCTCGGAGACGATGGCGACGGCCAGCATCAGCCACTTGTTCATGGCTTCTCCTCCTCGGTGAGCGAGAGCAGGTGGGCCACCAGCGCGTCGTACTCCTCGGCGACGGGGGGCAGCGCCTCGGTGGCCTTCGCCACCCAGAGACCGTCGGCCGCGAAGCGGGCGGTGGTCAGCCGCGCGCGATCCTCGGGAGCGGCTCCCGCCAGGTCGAACCAGCGCGTGAAGACCGCGTTCCAGGGTCCGACGTGGGCCGGGCGGCAGACCGCGTCGGAGTAGACCGCGAAGTCGCCGAGGGACACGTCGTCACCGGCAGCCACCTCGACGTAGGCGCGGATGCGTTGGGCCGGAGTCGCCTCGTCGAAGGGGCGGCCGAGCGCCGTGAGCATCGCCTGCTCCCAGGTGTGCGCGACGTACTCCACCACCGCGAGCACCAGGTCCTCACGTGAGGGGAAGTGGTAGATGACGCCGGCCTTGGTGAGACCTGCCTCGTGGGCGGTGGCCTCGAAGGAGAAGTCGGCGCCGCCCTGGCGGGCCGCCACCCGGTGGGCGGCCTCGACGATGGCGCTGCGGTTGCTGGGACGCATGTCCGTAACTATACCGTCCGTTCGGTAAAGTTACCGAACGGACGGTGCAACGTTCGCCCTCAAGTCCAACGCGTGTTCCACCTCATCTGGCCAGCGCGCTCCCGCCGTGGCACACTAAGGCAAGCCTTACCTACTCAATCATCCTTGGAGGCGGGCCGTGATCTTCTGCCACTGCGCCGTGGTCGGTGACCGAGAGGTCGCCCGGGCCATCGAGGCGGGCGCGCGCACTGTCGCCCAGGTCTGCAAGGCGACGGGTGCCGGCCAGCAGTGCGGCAGCTGCATCTTCTCCGTCCGGCGCGTGGTGTGCCAGCATGGGGCCCTATCCATACCCGCCCTGGAGGTCGACGTTGCAGCCGGTTAGCCCACGAGTCGTTGAGCTCCTCAATGACGCGCTCACCTTCGAGCTCACCGTCACCAACACCTACTTCCTGCACGCGCGCATGCTCGACAACTGGGGCCTCTCCCGTCTCGGCAAGGTCTTCTACGACCTGTCGATCGACGAGATGAAGGACGCCGACGCGATCATCAACCGCATCCTGCTCTTCGACGGCCACCCGAACGTGCAGCGGTTGAGCAACATCCAGGTGGGGGAGACCCCCGAGGAGATGCTCCGCCTCGCCCTCGAGAGCGAGCGCGCGGCTGTCGCGCAGTTCAACGCTGCGTCGCAGGAGTGCCACGACCTCGGCGATCACGGCACGGGTGCCGTCTTCGAGGAGATGGTGCGCGACGAGGAGCGTCACGCCGACTGGTTCGAGGGTCAGGTCGACGCGCTGGAGCGGGTCGGCACGCCGCAGTACCTCGCCCAGCAGATCGACTCCGGCGCCGGTCCTGCGTAGGCCCCGGCTCCCGAGCTGGACAACCCCGAGGACCGGTCGGTCCCGGCCGCTGGGAGACTGGCGTCATGGATGAGAGCACCGCCGGCCAGGCCACCCCGCAGACCGCTCCCGAGGTCATGATCCCGGGATCGGCCGCCGACATCGGCGGAGAGTTCGTCGACTACATCGGGCTCGAGTTCGTGGAGCTCACCGGGGAGAAGGTCGTCGCGACCTGGCCGGCCGGATCCCATCTGCACCAGCCTCACGGCATCGTGCACGGCGGTGCCCACTGCAGCGTGGTGGAGACCCTCGCGAGCATGGGCGCCTCGGTGTGGCTCGGGGACAAGGGCCGGGTCGTCGGGGTCAACAACAACACCGACTTCTACCGGGCGATCAGCGAGGGTGGGTTCACCTCGGTCGCGACCCCGTTGCACCGCGGCCGGTCCCAGCAGGTCTGGTTGGTCGAGACGACCATCGACGAGACCGGCAAGCTCGCCTCCCGCGGTCAGGTCCGGCTGCAGAACCTCTACCCCGACGCCTGACGAGCGCTCCCACTCCCCGTGGGGCGGTGCCACCTGCGGGATCTGCAGGGATTTAAAACGATTTTTGGCATGTGTCCGGATCGCGCGCGATGTTGACCTATTCTCGAGGTAGCAAGTCATTGGTCATGGCACTCTCGGAGTGCTCCCGGAACTCCTCCGGGCAACTGCAGGGCGGCGTCGCGGGAGGCGCGAGAATGGATTCGAAGAGGGACCGCAAGGCAGCTGCCACCAACTACGTCTTCGTGGCACCGGACCCGGCTCGAGCCGTCATGCGAGTAGCGGCGCTGATCGCCGGGGCAGCGCTCGTGGTGGGTCTCACGCTCACGATCACCGAGCGCAACTTCTGGACCGTGATCGTCGCCGCGGTCGCCGCCGTACTCCTGGTCGTCGTGTGGGCGATGATGCAGTCGAAGATCCCCCAGCGCATCACGGTCAACGGCTCCTCCATCCAGATCCGCAGGGACGGTCGGGTCGATCAGTTCGACCTCGAGGACCCCAACGTCGACATCCGGGTCAGCGACGGCGAGATCGCCTTCGCGCACTACATGGACCGTTGGGTCGTCGTACGTTCGCGCGACGTCGACTGGAAGGTCTTCAGCGACGTGGTGATGCACTACCAGAACAAGGCGGACCTCTACGCCGAGGAGCGCGACAAGCGGTTCAACAGCTGATCTGCTCCCACCCTGTGGAATCCCTCGGAGAAATCTCCGAAAGCGGCGGAACCCGGGCGCTGTTCCGACGATTACCTCGTTGGACCAGCTAGCGACAGCTCAACCGGGGGACTGATGGTCGACTCGTATACCGACCATCGTCACGAGCATGAGCACAACCCCCTGGGCGACGACATCGGTGCTGACCACCATGACGACGGGCGCAGTGCACGTGCTGCGTCCGGAGAACGGGGCGCCGGGATCTGATTCCGGACCCGCCCCCCATGACGTAGCCTGTCGGCCACCCCTACCCCTTGTTGGTGGCCGGCAAGCTGCTTGGGCGGCTCGGGGAGCCGAACGGGGTAGGAGGGGCAGGGGTTGGACATCCACGACGACGTCGTCCGCGACGCCGCCTCCGGGGATCCGCTCGCCTTCCGCGAGCTCTACGACGCACTGGCCCCCAAGGTTCTGGCCTATCTCCGCGCCCGTGGTGTCGAGGACCCTGAGGGCCTCACCAGCGAGGTCTTCCTCACGATCTACCCGCGGCTCCCTGGGCTCACCGGAGGCGCGTCCGGACTGCGCACGCTGGCCTTCTCGGTGGCCCACGCCCGAGCCGTGGACGACGTACGCCGCCGCTCCCGCCGACCGGTCAGCTTCCCCTACGACCCGGAGCACGACGAACGCACCATCGACTCCGCCGAGAGCCTGGCCGTGGTCTCCCTCGAGGCCGAACGGGCGATGGCGCTGATGAGCCGTCTCAACGACGACCAGCGCGCCGTGGTCACCCTGCGCATCGTCGGCGACCTCACCCTGGAGCAGACCGCGGGCGTGCTGGACAAGACGGTGGCTTCCGTCAAGCAGCTCCACCGTCGCGGCCTCGCCCGGCTCCGCGAGCTGATGGTCTCCCAGGGGGTGCACGGATGACCCCCTCACAGCTCGACATGCTCCTCCTCGAGTCCGGGATGGCTCCCGACGTGGCGAGCGATCTCGCGACCTTGCTCGCACCCCTCGCCGACCCGACGGAGATCCCCGCGCCCTCGGCCGACCTGCTCGCCCTGTTTGGCGAGGGTCGGTGCGTCGAGCCGGCGCCGGGACG
>JBKJON010000150.1:0-10464 GCA_046595715.1 Marmoricola sp. | reverse complement strand
TCGCGGTATGGCGCTGCTTACGCGGCGCGGTCAGGTCCAGCACCAACATCGCGTCGATCAGGCCCTTCGCCGGATCCAGCTTCGGCGCCGCCCGCGCCGGGACCTTCCGCTCCGGCGGCACCGCACTGCCCAACGCCTGCCGGACCGTCCGGCGGTGCACCCCGTGCTTGTCAGCCAACGCCCGGATCGACAGCTTCTCCAACCGCTCACCACGCCGGATCGCCTCGAACAACTCCACCCTCGACCTCGCCACTTTCCGCCCCTCCCGATCGCCGCCAACAACACGACGAGCCTTCGGGGTGGGGCCAGATCAGACCGTCATAACAGGCCCCGGGCGTGTCGGAGCTGGGGCCAAATCAGACCGTCACAGTGGGGCCAGATCAGACTGACAGGGCCACAGGTCGCCGCTGGTCCCGACCCGGTCCAAGACCACCGTGATCGCGGCCAGCCAGCTCTTGGACTTCATCGGCTTGCCGGAGGCCTCCAGTGCCGCCGGCCAGCCGCACTCGAGCAGGTCGGTGACCTGCTGGCGGGCGGCGGTGGCGTCGAGGACCAGCCCGGCTCGTCGGGCCCCGAGGTGCCGCAGCCGCGCCCAGGCGGGTTCGGCGCGTTCGGGCAGGTAGCAGCGCAGCTCGGTGACCAGTCGAGCGATGATCATCGCGTCGGTCTCATCGCTCTTGTTGTGGGTGAAGTCCTCGCTCTCCCGAGCCCGGTGCACCAGCAGCGGCTGCACACAGACCAGCCGGACGCCGGCCTGGTCGGCGATCTGGTCCAGCACCCGCCAACGGTGCCCGGTCGGCTCGCAGGCCACCACGACCGAGGAGAACCCCGCCGCCATGGCCTGGGCAAGCCCCCACGCGACTGCCTCCTGGAGGTGCCACGCCTTGGCCTTGACGGTGCGACGGGCCAGCACCCGGGAGTCCTGGTCGGTCAACGCGCACACCTGCTTGTCCGCGGCGAGGTCGAACGCGAGCACCGCGGTCTCGCGAGTGACGACCCTCCGCAGCCGGTCGAGTTTGTCGTTACGGCGGCGGTCTCCACGAGAGAGCCGACGACTACTGTTGGACATGCATCCTCCTGATGAGTGGTCTGGGACACCAAGCCCGTCAAACCCCATCAGGGGGATGCACTCGAGCCCCGGCCAACACGCTCAGGTTGTTACTACGCGGCTCCTCATGCGACCCGTTGCCGCTGGCTCAGTCGACGTCGGGAGGCCCGACCCGTCCCACAAGCCGATCGGCACGGAGCGTGCCACAAGCGGATTCGCCTACGGCGACGGGTGGTGTCGTCGGCTAGACAGAGCAACCGACCTCAATCGGTGCTGTCGAGAATCAGTCGGATCGCTTCGTGCGGTGCGTCCCATTGTGGAAAGTGACCACACCGCTCGAACCAGTGCAGCACCGCGTCGGGGAACAGCTCCGTGGCGCGTACGGCCTGTCTCGGCACGGTCACCAAGTCACGGCGCCCCCAACCGATCGTGACCCGGCCGGGCACTGTGCCAGCCGGGGCGCCCTGTTGCTTGGGCCCTTTGGTCAGGGCGTCCATGGCGGCGCCAGTCGCCGGGGAGTCGGCCAGCCCGCGCACGTCCGGCAGCACGGTCTCGCGCGAGAGTGCCCAGGGCCGCGCCGACAACTGCGCCAACAGCAGAGTCCGTCCCGCAGAGCTGCCGAGCAGTGATGGCAGCATGCCTCGCAGCGCTCGGACCAGAGCGATCGACGGCCGCAGCGTGGCGCCGAAGACGACGAGCTCGCGGTCGCTCCAGAAGCCGCCCGGGTCCAACGCCACGGTGTCGCCGCCGACTCCCCGTCGCGCGAGCTCGAGCACCATTCGGCCGCCCATCGACTGGCCAACGGTGGAGACCCCGTCCAGCCCCTGTTGGCGGATGAAGTCCGCGACGGAGTCGGTCAGGGTGGCGATCGAGACCTCGCCGGTCAACGGCCGCGTCTCACCGAACCCCGGTAGGTCGACAGCGATGACCTCGCGGCGCTCGGCCAGTTCGTCGAGGATCGGGGCCCAGGATCGCCACCCTGCGCCCAGACCGTGCACTAGCAGTAGCGGGCTGCCGCTACCGCGTCGAACATGATTCAACGTCACGCCCGAAACGCTATCTCACGCGGTCTCGGCGTGTTTGGTCACCGCAAGCGGATCGGCACGCGGCCACGGTGCGTGGGGGCGGCAAGACGGACCACAGCGTCGGACTGGGTGCCCCTCTTGACAGTCACTCGCGGTGGTAAGACTGGCTACAGGGTGACTCCCGGGTCGCTGACGTCGTGGTCAGTCCACCTGCGCCGGAGGGCCCAGGCGATCGCCACACCAGTGAGCACGAGCGCCACAACACGTAGCGTCCTGTTCTCGGAGCGCCGGTTCCCCATGGATCGACCGTAGGCTGCTCGCTCGGTATCGTCCACTCCCGACGGATGGGCGTCACGGGCCGCGTCTCTGCCCTTGCCCCGAGCGACCATGGCAGTGGTCGTCGTGGCCGCGGCCGCGTCCTGGCTCGGATCTCTCGACATCCGCCCGGGGTCAGCGAACGCGGAATGACGCATCCCAGCAGGTCGCACTTGCTGGTGAGCCAGTCAGCGGGCTCTTGACCCGATGCGCACGGGACATCTACTGCTGGGTGGGTGGACGCACGCAAAATCCGAACCAGCAGCGATGATCGAAGGAGCCATAGCGGTGGTACCGAGTGTCTGCGGTCGACAGATGGATCTGCACAACGGCGTTCTCATTGACGTCGGCATCCGTGACGTGCCGCGTGATCCTCGTGACCTCCTGCGATCCACCGAGGGGTGTGACCGGAACCCCACCACCCGACGTATCGAGGCGCCAGGGTAGCTCTCGCCCCTGGGGGTCCACACCGACGCAATCGAACGTGACTGCGTCTCCGGGGCGTAGAACAACCTCATAGTCTGGCGCCGACCCCGCCATTTCTCCCTCGACCGTCGACGACTGATCCGACGCCCGAACTGGTCAGTCACCGATTCGATCCGTGGGTAGATGTCCCAGGTGGGGTCATGCGCACTCATGAATATCGTCACCTGGTTCCGAATTTGGCCAGCAATGCCTGACAGCCGGTCTTGCTCGAACGGAAGCAACTGCCGGCTGTGGGCAACTGAATTTCGAAGGTTGTCGAACCGATGAAGCAGAGGCATCACCGAGGCCTTCCTGCCCAGAGCGGCACTCAGTGGCTCCCAATGCTTCTCAGCAATCTTCAAAAGATCGTAGAGGTTGGAGTGGGCCAGGCCTCCGTTTGGTACCGCCAGAACGCCTTTGCGGCCTCGCACCGCCAGTTCGTCTCCGGCGCGGGCATGCCAGGTATCCAACTGTTCTTTCGAGGCAATCCTGCCCAGCCAATCATCGCCGTAGGCCGCCTCGTATGCGAGCGTCATGAGCTGGCGCAGGGCAGTCTCACATGTGGTCAAAGCAACGGAGGGCTCGAGTGCTGACATCGCCTGTCACGATATCTCCACAGGGCCAGTCAACTGGGCCTTGCTTCCCGTTGACGGGACCGACGTGGAACCCAGCAGGTCCAACGATTCCTATCGAGCCACCGGTCGACTCATTGGACAGGGTGGCGAATCCGGATCGGGGCTGGTAAGAGATGGGCGCGCCGCCGGCACGGGTGACTCGACACCACCCTGTGCTGACTGGAACGTGCAAAGTGAGTCGCCCGGTGGCGGGCGAAGCACCGGCCAAACCGAGCGGAGTACTCCGCCGGACGAGACGCGACCGACCGATCGGCGGTTGTCACACGTGTATCGGGATCCGGAGCCGCCAGCCAACTTCGATGTGGTCGGGGTCGGTGATCTTCTTCGGGTTCGCGGCCTGGACCTGCTTGACGGTCGTCCGGGTGAAGTCCTTGAGCTTCCTGACGATCCCAGTCAGGGTGTCACCACTCTCGACGCGGTAGAGGAGCCAGCCCTGCATGTCCGGGAACATGATCACCTCAATCTCGCGGAGGTTGAAGCCTGGGCTCGGCCCCTCGTCCGGGAGGCCGGGGTTGTCGCCGAAGACCTGCACGGTCAGGCGGGTGCCCGCCCGCGGTGGGTCCGCCACCTTCACCCGGGTGGAGAACTCGCCGATCCCGATCCCGCCCCCGCTGGACTGAGCTGAGTCGGTGGCCAGCACCGCGCCCTTCGGCCCCAAGACCCTAATCCCGATAGTGCCCTCGAACCCGGCACCGATGCCCGCGATGAGGAAACGACGGCCGACCAGCTCGTTGTCGACGGGCTGCCGGAGCCGCACGTCCGTGATGAGTCCCATAGCTGCCCCTTGAGGGTGGGAGACGGTGAGAATCGAAGTCTAATGCCGTGGCCGGCAACGACGCCCGTCCCAGTTACGTCTTCCAGGTGATCAGTGCGATGGAACGCACGAGTCTGCCCCCGGTTTGGTTGACACTCGGGGTGGGTGGTTCTCAGGCCGCTTCTGCGGCTGCCTGGGTCCGCGAGACCTCGTCGTTTCGACGAATCCGGTTTGCCAGGTCTTCGTGCCATCGTCGTTCGCGTCCCCCCCACGAAAAGGAAAGCAACTACGGCGACTACTTCGGCGGCGACGAGAACATGCCACGACGGCGGAAAGTCGTTCAAGCTGGCGGCGAGCGGCCCCACTCACCACGACAGAGCCAGGGAGGGAAGTTGAACGTCCCAGCGACGGCCGATGGTCTGCGGTCTCTGCGACTTCATCCGGACAGACAAACTACGTGTGCGTACCCCAAGCCCTGGTTCATCCACGCACGTCGCGGCCTCGGCGGCAGGGCGCCCGTTCGCGGCGGAATGCAGCGGATCGACGAGTAGCTGGAGGCGTCGTAGCGTGTCGGGGATGATGTTCAGCCGAGACCTTCGGGACCCAGTTGCACGGGGCGAGGTCACAGTCTCGATCAGGCTGTGGAGCCGACCGCAGGTCAAGGTCGGCAGCTGTTACCGCACCGCCGGCGTCATCATCGAGATCGATTCCCTCGAGTTGCTGCCTTTCTCGGCCGTCACAGAAGACGACGTGGCCGCATCCGGTGAGGCTGATCGTGAGGCGCTCCGTGCTCGCGCGGCTCACTCTGGACCAATCGACGACGACACGCTCGTCCACCGGGTCGAGTTCCACTTGGTGTGACCACAGGCGGGGAAGTGACGCACGTTCTCGGGCAGGCCAAGGCCTCCACCCGGAAGTCGCTCTTGGGGTGAATATCGATCACCGGCATAACAGAAACTTCACTACGTGACGCGTGAAGACTTACTCGCTGACTTTGCGTGCTCCTGCCGCGTCGATGCGGTCGGCCTCATCAACCGTGTGCGCGACTTGAGCGGCCAGCCGGTCCGCCTCTGCGAGCAGGTCGCCCGAGGTCGCGAGGTCGTCCGACTCGGCCGCCAGTCGGGCCAGCGCGTCGAGCGCGAAGACCTGCACATCCACGTTGCCGGCGCCCCGCGCCTTGTCCAGCACCGACCGCAGTGCGCCTTCGTCACCGCGTTCGGCAGCGAGCGCGCAGTCCGTGAGCAGCGCGAAGTCGCCGCCGCCAGCGGACGCGTACCACCGCTGGTTCTCCTCGAGCAGCGCGACGGCTTCGGCGCCCTGGCCGGCGCCGCGCAGGAGCCGAGCCAGGTTCAGCCGGGCGGTGGCGGTCAGGCGCCCGTCCCCGACAGACAGCGCGTCCCGGATCGCCTCCTCGTAGGACGCGACCGCCGCCGGGTCGCCGAGGCGCTGCTGGACCCGCGCCAGGCTGGCGCGGTGCAGGGCGGCCTGGCCGAGGAAGCCCAAGGTGGCGGACTCGTCGGCGGCACGAGCGAGGGCGCGCGCGGCGTCGTCGTACCGGTGCTCGGCTTGGGCGATCCCACCGAGCAAGGCCCCGGCGTGGGCCATCCCCCACGAGTCGCCGATCGGTCCGAGCTCGCCGAGAGCCTGGGTGCCGTCTCGGGTCGCGGCTGCCGTGTCGCCGACCATGAGGTGTCCGTACGCCGACAGCAGCAGGCTTGCGGCGGTTCGCCACGGGAGGTCGAGCGGTCGGTACGCCGCCAGGCTGGCCGCCGAGCGGTCTAGCACTACGTCGGGCCGACCCTGCTGGATGGCGAGGAACGCCCGGTGGCGATCGACGTCGGCGATGAGGACGGCGTCGTCCAGCCCGGCGGCCAGGTTGGCCGCTCCGTCGAGGTCGGAGTCGGCAAGGACGACGTTGCCGGCCGAGGCCTCGAGCCAACCGGCCAGCAGCAGGGCGTTGGCCCGCTCGCCGGGCGTGGCCTCGGGCGTCAGCGCCTGCCGGACGCGGGCGGCACCGGCTGGTCCGTCGCCGAGGACGACCCAGGTCCAACCGAAGCCGTTCGCGATGCGCAGACCCAGGCCAGGGTCGTGTGCGGCGCACCAGGCCAGCGCGAGGTCGACATTGGCGCGTTCCGCCCGCGCGATCGCCAAGCACTCGGGCTGGCGGTCGCTCCGGACGTGCTCGTCGCACCAGGCGGCGGTGGTGGCGTACCAGGCGGCGTGCGCGGCGGCGGCCGAGGCGCTGTCACCGGACTCCTCCAGCCGCGCGGCTGCGAAGGCCTGGATGGAGTCGAGCAGGCGATACCGGACCCTGCCGGCGTTGGCGTTCTCGACGCTGACGAGGTTGCGGTTGACGAGCCGGGTGATCGTGTCGAGCACCGCTTCGCCGGGAACCCCGAGGGCCGTGAGCACGTGCTCTGTCGCGTCGAGCGACGCGTCGCCGGCGAAGCAGGAGAGCGCCCAGAGCCCGCGCTGGTCGTCGGGGAAGAGCAGCTCGTAGCTCCAGCCGATCGCCGCGGAGAGCGCGCGGCGGCGTTCCTGCCGTTGGCTGGTCGGGTCCCGGAGGAGCACGAACCGGTCGTCGAGGCGCCGGGCGATGTCGCGGACCGACATCGATCGCACCCGCGAGGCAGCGAGCTCGATCGCGAGCGGCAGCCCGTCGAGGGACCGGCACAACGCCTCCACTGCCGCCACGGTGTCGGCATCGAGCACGAGCTGGCGTCGCATCTCCCGGGCCCGGCGTGTGAACAGCTCGACGGACTGGTCCTGGGTCAGGGGCTCAAGCTGGTGGACGTGCTCGTCCTCGAGGCCGAGCGGGAGCTGGCTGGTCGCGAGCACGCGCAGGTGCGACACCGAGTCGAGCAGCCAGCGGACCAGTGCGGCCGCGGCTGCCACAACGTGCTCGCAGTTGTCGAGGAGCAGGACCGTGCCGGACCCGGAGAGCCGCTCGTGCAGGGCGGACTCCCCACCGGCGACGTGCAGGGTCTCGGCCACGATCTGTGGGAGGACCGCCGTCTCGTCGATCGCGTCCAGGCGCACCAGCCAGACCCCGCCCGGAGTCGTGAGCCCGCGTCCGACCTCAGTGGCGAGCCGGGTCTTGCCGACCCCGGCCGTGCCGACCAGGGTGACCAGCCGGTGCTCCTCCATCGCGGCCGCCAGAGCTGCCAGGTCCTCGTCGCGACCGACCAGCGGTGCCGCCCGCGCCGGCAGGTTGCCCGGGACGCCGAGCACGACGGTCGGCGTACCGACGTCCAGGCTCGGACTCTGCTGGAGCACCAGCCGCTCCAGTGAGCGCAGGGCCGCGCCGGGCTCGATGCCGAGCTCGTCGACCAGGGCGCGTCGCACCCTTCCGTACTCCGCCAGCGCCTCGGCCTGCCTACCCGCGCGGTAGAGCGCGGTGATGAGCGAGGTCCACAGCCCCTCACGCAGCGGGTGCTGCCCGACCAAGGACTCGAGCTCACCGACGATCTCGCTGCCAGCGCCGAGCTCCACCCGGGCGGCCATCGCGACCTCGACCAGTCCCAGCCGGACCTCCTCCATTCGGGTGCGGTGCGGGGCTGCCCAGTCACCGGCGTCGACGAGCGCCTCTCCCCGGAACAGCGCCAACGCTTCGCGCGACTTCTCCAGTGCGCCTGCAGCATCACCAGCGGCCCGGGCATCGGCGGCTCGGTCGGCGAGCGCCACCGCGCGGACGGCGTCCACGGTCTCAGGTTCGATGGCCAGGGTGTAGCCGTCCTGGTCGCCGACTACCAGGTCCTTGTCGCCCAGCGCGCGGCGGAGCTGGGAGACCTTCGACTGCAGGGTGTTGCGACCGGTCGGCGTCGACCACAGGTCCTCGATCAGCCCGTCCGCGCGGACGTGCGAGCCGGCAGCGAGGGCGAGCCGCGCCAGCAGCTCGGTGGTCTTGCCCGCGGGCAGGTCAAGTCGCACGCCGTCTCGACGTACCTCGACTGTCCCGAGAACGGACACTGTCAGCATTGTCCGAGAGTAGGCCGTCAGGCGGTCGTCAGCGCGTCGTCAGCGCCCATGTCCACTGTCGTCCTGTGCCCACCGATCAGAGCCTCCTCCTCCACCGCCTCGTCGGCGGTGACCCTCGAGCCGCCAGCGAGATCCTCGCCCTCGCCCCGACGGCGGACTCGGCGTCGGTCCTCGTCGCGGCGGCCATGCTCGCCCGCGACGGCGGCCATCTCGCACGGGCCGTCGAGCTGGCCACCGGAGCCCGCGAGCGCCAGCTCGTGGTCCTCGCGGGGGCGCACCTGGAGGGCAACGCATCCCTGCTCGACGTCCTGGTCCGCGACCACCTCGCGGACCACCCAGACCACTTGCTGGCGGCGTGGATCGCCGGCCAGCCCATCCCCCAGCACTGACCAGAAGGAGAAGCTCATGTCCCAGCTCAGCACCGCACCATCCCGCACCGCCCGCCCGTCCCCGACCCGAACGGTGGCCCGCGTGCTGGTGTCGTTCGTTGGCTTTCCGCTCGGCGGGTTCACCGCGTGGATCATCAGCGGCCCCGTCGACTCCATCGCCGCAGCGATCGTCGGCGGACTGCTCACCGGCACCGTCCTCGGTGCCGCCCAGGCCCTGGCGATGAGGTTCGACCTCGTGACCTGGGTTCTCGCGACCGCCGGCGGGCTGGCCGCCGGCCTCGCCGTCGGCGCCTCGGTTGTCGACTTCCGCACCGGGCTCGGGGACCTCGTCGTGCAAGGCGCGATCTCCGGCTTCGCCGTCGGCGCCGCGCAGTCCCTGCTGCTGGTACGGCGCATCGGCGCCGTCGCCTTCGCGTGGCCGGCCTACCTCGTCATCGTCTGGTCGATCGGCTGGGCGGTGACCACGTCTGCCGGCATCCAGGTCGACGAGCAGTTCACTGTCTTCGGCGCCGCCGGCGCGGTCACGGTCGCCTTCCTCACTGCCGTCCTGCCCGTCCTCCTCAACCGTTCACTCACAGAGAAGAGCTTCTGATGCGTCACGTCGTCTTCGGTACCGGCCAGGTCGGTCACCACCTCGTCGAGCAACTGGTCGCCGGCGGCCACGATGTGGTCGCCGTGAACCGCGACGGGCGCGGCATCTTCCCGGGTGCCGAGGTCGTGGGCGGGGACGCGTCCGATCCTGCCTTCACCACCCGTGTCTGCGCAGGCGCGGACGTCGTCTACTTCTGCCTCAACGCGATGAACTACGACCGCTGGAGCGAGGAGTTCCCGCCACTCCAGCGAGGCGTCCTCGCGGGTGCTGCCAGCGCCGGCGCCCGGCTCGTGGTCCTGGACAACCTCTACGCCTACGGTCCGCCCCTGGGCCGGGAGTTGGTCGAGACGATGGCCGCTAACCCGACCTCGGCGAAGTCCGCGACCCGGGCCGCGATGACCGAGGAGCTGCTCGCGGCCCACGCCGCGGGCGAGGTCGAGGTCGTCATCGGTCGCGCGTCGGACTACTTCGGTCCGGGCACGCTTCGCTCCGCACTGGGCGAGACCGTGTTCGGGACGGCGGTCGCCGGCAAGACGGCCCAGGTGATGGGCGACCCGGCACAGCCGCACAGCTACTCCTACACGCCCGACGTGGCCGCCGCCCTGATCACGCTGGGAACCGCGCCCGGCACCACCGGACAGGTCTGGCACCTCCCGGTGGCCGAGGCTCGCACCATCCGCGAGGTGGTCGAGAAAGTCTACGAGCGGGCCGGCCACAAGCCACGGCTTCTGGCGGCCCGCCGCGCCACCCTTCGAGTGATCGGCCTGTTCAAGCCGGAGATGCGCGAGTACCTCCACACGCTCTACCAGTTCACCGACTCGTGGGTCGTCGACGACGGCAAGTTCCGCGCCGCGTTCGGCGACCTCGCCACCCCGCTCGACGAGGCGCTGGCCACAACCCTCGCCTGGTACGCCGACCAGTCAGCTTCACTCCAGAGGAGCACGTCATGACCACCATCGACCGCACGCCCGTCCACACCATCAACCGCAGGACGGCACGTCGTGCCGGCGCCGCGCTGGCCCTGGCCTCGGGCCTCGCCATCGCGGGCTTCACCGTCCTCGGCTCAGTCTTCGAGTACCCCCAGATCCTCGAGGAGCCGACCACCGACATCCTGGCTCTCTTCCGCGAGCACCGGGGCACGGTGATGGGCTGGTTCCTCGTCCTCGCCATCAGCGCGGCCCTGATGGCACCGGCCGGCATCTGGCTCGGCCGGATCGCCGGCGGCCGCCTCGGTGGCTGGATCACGGGCGTCGGCATCGCCGC
>JBKJON010000537.1:0-4359 GCA_046595715.1 Marmoricola sp. | reverse complement strand
TCCGCCGCCAGCACGCACTGGAGGAGAAGGGGCTGCACTTCGTCGGCATGGGGGTCTCCGGCGGCGAGGAGGGCGCGCTCAACGGCCCGTCGATCATGGTCGGTGGCTCCGAGCACGCCTACGACCGGCTGGGACCCATCGTCGAGGACATCGCCGCCCAGGTCGACGGCATCCCCTGCGCCACGCACGTCGGTCCGGACGGCGCCGGCCACTTCGTGAAGATGGTCCACAACGGCATCGAGTACGCCGACATGCAGCTCATCGCCGAGGCCTACGACATCCTGCGCAACGTGCTCTCCAAGGAGCCTGCAGAGCTCGCCGACATCTTCCGGGAGTGGAACGAGGGCGACCTCGACTCCTTCCTGATCGAGCTCACCGCGAGCGTGCTCGAGCACGAGGACGCGTCAGGGAGGCCCTTCGTCGACATCGTGGCCGACGCCGCCGAGCAGAAGGGCACCGGGCGCTGGACGGTGCAGAGTGCGCTGGATCTCGGCGTGCCGGTGACCGGCATCGCCGAGGCGACCTTCGCGCGCAGCGTCTCGGGCCACACCGAGCAGCGCGCGGCTGCCCGCAAGGTGTTCGACCAGACCAGCGACAGCCCAGCGGTCGACACTCTGTCGACAGAGGGGGCGGACGGCTTCGTCGAGGACGTGCGAGCGGCGCTGTACGCCGCCAAGGTGGTGGCCTACGCACAAGGCTTCGACCAGATCGTCGCCGGCAGCGACGAGCACGGCTGGGACGTCTCCCCCGGCGACCTCGCCACCATCTGGCGTGGCGGGTGCATCATCCGAGCCAAGTTCCTGGACCGGATCCGCGAGGCCTACGAGGTCGAGCCCGACCTGACCACCCTGATGACGCAGGACTACTTCGCGCAGGCGCTCAAGGACGGCGAGGCCGGCTGGCGGCGCGTCGTGTGCGCGGCGACGGCAGCCGGGATTCCGGTGCCGGCGTTCGGCTCGTCCCTGTCCTACTTCGACGCCCTCCGGCGCGACCGTCTCCCCGCGGCCCTGATCCAGGCCCTCCGGGACAACTTCGGTGCGCACACCTACCAGCGCGTCGACAAGGAGGGGTCCTTCCACACCCTCTGGGGTGGCGATCGCAGCGAGATCGAGGCCTGATCCTGCACGGGTGAGAAAACCGCTTGCCGTGCCGCACCTCGAGCGAGCACGCTCTTCGAGACCGCACGAGTGCTCTGGCACGTGAACGAGAGGGGGCGGAGATGTCCATGACTGTCATCGGCCTGTCCGCCGACCCCCTCTCTCATGCCTGGAGCATCCGTGTCCTCCTCATCCGCACCGCAACCACGCACCCCCCTCTCTGACGCGCTCGACCCTTCCTTCGTCTTCGAGTTCCACGCCTACGACGACCTCGAGGACCCCCGCCAGCGCTGGTCCACCTGGCTCGACGTCGAACCGCTGTGCCGGGGGCCCGAGCCTCGTCCCGACTGGGTGGTGACCGACCGGGCCGCCGTCGACACCGAGCTCGGCGTCCTCAAGACCGGGAAGGAGGCGGAGGTCTTCCTGCTGGAGCGAGGCGTCGACGGTGGCTCTTCGGTGGTGATGGCCGCGAAGCGCTACCGGAGCACCGACCACCGCAACTTCCACCGCAACGCCACCTACACCGAGGGCCGCTGCGGTCGCGACAGCCGGGAGGCCAGGGCCGCGGCGAAGGGATCCACCTTCGGTCGGGTCGTGGCCGCGGGGCAGTGGGCCAACGCCGAGTGGGAGTCGCTCAAGCGGCTGTGGACCCTGGGCCTGCCGGTGCCCTACCCCGTGCAGATCGACGGCACGGAGCTGCTCATGGAGTGGATCCACGTCGGGGGCGATACTGCCCCCCGGTTGGCCCAGACCCGACCCGATCCGCCCCTGCTCGCGGCGTACTTCGATCAGCTCCGTGAGGCGATGGCCACCATGGCGCAGCACGGGCTGGTGCACGGCGACCTGTCGGCCTACAACCTCCTCGCTGCCGGCGAGCGTCTTGTCGTCATCGACCTCCCCCAGGTCGTGGACCTGGTGGGGAATCCACAGGGGACGGACTTCCTGCTCCGCGACTGCGTCAACGTCTGCGGCTGGTTCCGGAGCAGGGGGATGGATCCGGGGACCGCGGACGAGCACGCGCTCTTCAGCGACATCCTCGCCACCGCCTTCTAGGTCTGGCCCTCGCGTCATGACCGTGCGCCACGGCCGACCTGGCCCTGGTCACACCCAGTGCAGGACGGCCCGAAGAGGAGCCGGGGTCCGGTCGAGGTCGAGGGCCTCGACCAGAAGCCTGGCGTAGATGCTCTTGCGTCCCGATCGCGTTCCCAAGAAGCGATGAAGCTGCTGCTCCACCGTCCGCTCGCGCTGCGCCGGCTGCCGCTGGAGGATCCGCAGCGAGAGGATCTCGCCCTGCTCCGCGATCACCGCCTCGACGGCCGGGACCCCGAGGGCTCGGATCAGCTCAGCCTCCAGGTCCGGCTCACAGGCGAAGAACCCCAGCTCCTCGAGCCGGCGACGGTCGGGCACCGGCCCATGGCCTCCGCGCTCCAGGCCCCGGCGGAAGTAGCGCTCCTCGGCGGCGTCGTACAACCCGGCCACGCGCTGACCCGTTCCGGCTGCCTGCAGCGCCTCCAGGAACCGGCCGACGTTCGTGGCCCCGCCCAGGTCCACGACCTCGACCTGCTCCTCCCCCAGTCGGCGACCGAGGCGGGTCGCCAGGGTGAGCAGGGCGACCCGGTCGCTGTCGCCCTCGACCAGGACGAGTGCGCGGGAAGCCACTCTCAGACCGTCGGAGTGAGCACCCGCCGCAGGAACCCCACCTGCCGCGCGACCGACTTCTCGAAGATCTCACCGACGTAGATGTCGAAGTGTCCGCAGTCGAAGGACAACGACTCAGCGCGGTCCCCGAGGAGGTCGATCACCTTGTGGACCGACTTCACCGGGGCGATGTTGTCCTGCTCGGCGACCACGATGAACACCGGGCACAGCACCTTGGCGGCGTGACGGACCGGTCGGTTCAGGGCGATCCGGAGGATGCCGCGAGCACACATCTGGTTGCGGAAGGTCGGTCCCATGATGACCTGGTAGCCAGCCTCGGCGCCTGCTGCGGAGATCACTGCGGACGAGCCGACCGGGCCGACGACCGGAACGACGTACGGCGCTCGTCGGGCCAGGCCACGGGCGACGTCGCGCAGCCCGGCTGCGGTGAGCGCGGCCGTCTTGCCGTTCGCGCTGCTGGCCTCGCGCACGCCCAGCAGCGCCGCCAGCCCGTCCATCGCGGCACCCTGGCTGATCACCGCACAGACGCGAGGGTCCTGGGCCGCGACCACGATCACGTGACCGCCGGAGTAGGAGCTGCCCCAGAGCGCGACACGCCCCGGGTCGACGCCTTCACGCGCGCGGGCGGCAGCGATAGCAGCGTGGTAGTCCTCGCGGTGACGCCGGTGGTTGACGTCCTGGCGCAGCGTCCCCTCCGAGGTCCCGAAGCCGCGGTAGTCGAAGACGAGGACGTCGGCTCCTACCTCGGCGAAGCGCTCCGCGAAGGGCAGTAGTCCTGCGTCGCGGGTCGCGCCGAAGCCGTGGGCCATCACGACGCAGGGGCGTCCACGTTCGGTGGTCAGGTCGTCCCTGGCCGCGGTGAGGTACCACGCCTCGCAGCGGGTCCCGTCGCTGTCGAAGCTGATCGTCTCCACGTAGTTCCTTCGTCGCGCTCGCTGATCCGGATGGGAACCGATCCTGGCAGACCCCGTGGCGTGGCATGCGTCATACCGGCGGCACGGGTCCGCTGCTAGCGTCCGGCCCATGCGCTCAGCCAAGGACTTCTTCGCCCCCCTCGCCGTCGGGGCCCCTACCCCGCTCCGTGAGATCCCGGCCCGCCCGAGCCGGGCGATCCACTTCTTCGACCCGAGCAACGCCAAGATGGCCAGCAAGATCCCGGACATGGTGGGCAAGGTCGACGTGCTCCTGGGCAACCTCGAGGACGCCATCAAGGCCGACAACAAGCTGGCCGCCCGCGAGGGCCTGGTGCAGATCGCCCGGGACAACACCTTCGGTCCGACCCAGCTGTGGACGCGGATCAACTCCCTGGACTCCCCCTGGGGCCTGGACGACCTGACCACGCTGGTCTCCGAGATCGGCGACAAGCTCGACGTGATCATGGTGCCCAAGGTGCAGGGCGCCGAGGACATCCACTACGTCGACCGCCTGCTCGCCCAGCTGGAGGCGAAGGCCGGCCTGGACCGGCCGATCCTGGTGCATGCGATCCTCGAGACCGCCCGCGGTGTCGCCAACGTCGAGGAGATCTGCGGAGCCAGCCCCCGCATGCAGGGGCTGAGCCTCGGCCCCGCCGACCTCGCCGCGGACCGCCGGATGAAGACCACCC
>JBKJON010000406.1:0-2766 GCA_046595715.1 Marmoricola sp. | reverse complement strand
CTGTTCCAGTCCGGGCTGCTCGACGACCTGCGCGTCGTCGGCACCTCGCTCGACGAGATGTCGGCCGACGAGTTCCGGGACCTCGCGCACGATGCGATCAAGGAGTTCTCGACCCGCGTCCTCGACGAGGCCGAGTGGAACGAGTTCGCGCAGCGGCTCGACTACGTGCCGCTCTCGGCCGGACCCCAGGCCCTCGGTGACGCCGTGCGTGCGGCCGAGAAGCTGTTCCCCGGCGACACCGAGCTGCGGCTGCACTACCTGTCGGTGCCGCCCAAGGCCGCGCTCTCCGCGATCCAGATGATCGGCGAGGCCGACCTCGTCGACCGCAGCCGCATCGTCATGGAGAAGCCGTTCGGCACCGACTACGCATCCGCGGTCGAGCTCAACCGGCGCGTGCACGAGGTCTTCAAGGAGGAGCAGGTCTTCCGGATCGACCACTTCCTCGGCAAGGAGCCGGCGCAGAACATCCTCGCGTTCCGCTTCGCCAACGGGTTGTTCGAGCCGATCTGGCACCGCAACCACATCGACCACGTGCAGATCGACGTACCCGAGGAGCTCGGCCTGGCCCAGCGCGCCGACTTCTACGAGTCGACCGGCGCCTACCGCGACATGGTCGTCACGCACCTGTTCCAGGTGCTCGCGTTCACCGCGATGGAACCGCCGACCGCGCTCGAGCCCTACGCCATCGGCGAGGAGAAGAACAAGGTGTTCCGCTCGATGCTGCCCATCGAGCCGTCCGACGTCGTGCGGGGCCAGTACATCGGTTACCGCGACGTGGAGGGCGTCGCACCAGACTCGGAGACCGAGACCTTCATCGCCCTCAAGTGCTACGTCGACAACTGGCGCTGGGCGGGGGTCCCCTTCTACCTCCGGACCGGCAAGCGGATGGCCGAGGGGGCCCGGATCATCTCGATCGCCTTCCGCGAGCCGCCGCGGTCGATGTTCCCGCAGGGTTCCGGCGTCGGTGACAACGGTCCGGACCACCTCACCTTCGACCTTGCCGACCAGTCCCGGATGTCGTTGTCCTTCTACGGCAAGCGGCCCGGGCCGGGCATGCGGCTGCAGAAGCTCTCGATGCAGTTCGCCATGCACGAGACCGGGTGGGCCGGAGCCGCGCTCGAGGCCTACGAGCGGCTCATCTACGACGCCGCCCACGGCGACCGGACACTGTTCACCACGGCCGAGGGCATCGAACGGCTGTGGGAGGTGTCCACCCCACTGCTGGACAACCCGCCGATCGTGCGGCCCTACCCCGAGGGCTCGTGGGGTCCCAACCGCGTGCACCAGCTGATCGCCCCGAGGGCCTGGCGGCTGCCGTTCGAGCGGGGTTGGCGCGACCCCAACGTCGTGGGTTCGTGAGCCACCGGCTTCTACTCAGCACAAGCCCTCGGGTCCTGACGGAATAGTCAGCGGCCGATCTGGGTAACTATCGCTATGGCTACTACTGTTCCGAACCTGACCCTGAACGACGGCAACACCATCCCGCAGCTCGGCTTCGGCGTGTTCCAGGTCCCGCCGGAGGACACCGCCCGGATCACCGGGCAGGCCTTCGAGGCCGGCTACCGCCACATCGACACCGCGGAGATGTACGGCAACGAGAAGGGGGTCGGCGAGGCGATCAAGGCCTCCGGGATCGCTCGCGAGGACCTGTTCATCACCAGCAAGCTGAACAACGGCTTCCACGAGCCGGCGGCTGCCCGCAAGGCCTTCGACGACACCATCGCGGCGCTGGGCGACTACGTCGACCTGTTCCTCATCCACTGGCCGCTGCCCACGCAGTACGACGGTGACTTCGTCTCCACCTGGAAGACGCTCATCGAGTTCCAGAAGGACGGGCGCGCCCGCTCGATCGGCGTCTCCAACTTCCAGCCGGCCCACCTCGCCAGGCTCGCGGAGGAGACCGACGTGGTCCCGGCCGTGAACCAGATCGAGGTGCACCCCTACTTCACCAACGAGGCCGCCCGCACGGCCAGCCGCGACTCCGGCATCCTGGTCGAGTCGTGGTCCCCGATCGCTCAGGGCGGCGTGCTCAAGGACGAGACGATCCTCGGCATCGCCGACGCCGTGGAGCGCACCGCCGCCCAGGTGACCCTGCGGTGGCACGTCCAGCGCGGCGACATCGTCTTCCCCAAGTCCTCCAGCCCGGAGCGGATGGCGGAGAACTTCGCCATCTTCGACTTCGAGCTCGACGACGCCCAGATGTCGGCGATCAGCGGGCTCGACCAGGGCGAGAAGGGCCGCACCGGCCCCAACCCCGACGAGTTCGACTACATCCCCAGCTGAGTCCCACCGGACCGGCTGACCCTCCCGGCCCAGCCGGGAGGGTCATCCGATCGTCACCGTGACGACGTTGCTCCCTTCCTTCGCCTTCGGGTCGAACATCCGAAAGCGGTTCTCACCCGCGCGTCCGGTCATGACGTACGTCGCGTAGGTGCCGACCCGCACGGTGGCCTGGACGCCGAAGTCGCTCCAGGTGCCGTCCTCGTAGCGCTGCACCTGCAGCTGGGTGTTGTCGGCCCCGCGGTAGCTCCCGGTCAGGTTGACCCGCTCCATCGCGCTCGCCTTCAGGGGCGCGACGTCGAGCTGGATCCGACCGGTCCTCGCCTTGGGCGAGGCGCTCACGCTCGGTGAGGCTCCGTCGCTCTCACCGGGCACCGGCAGGGCTGTCGACGGCAGCGGCTGCACCTCGCCGGTCGACCCCGAGCCCACCGGCCCGCTGCTGGTGTCGTCGAGCCCGAGGGCGCGCACGACCAGCGTGGTCCCCAG
>JBKJON010000348.1:0-3634 GCA_046595715.1 Marmoricola sp. | reverse complement strand
ACGGTGAGCGGTCGACGTCGCTTCGTCGACGGGGAAATCAGTCGGCTCTTTGTGGCACGGTCACCGGCTCGTGGGGCAGGCTTCCTGCTGTGGATCCGCAATCGGTGAGTGATGCCTTCGGGTTCGGTCGCGCATACTCGCTGAGTGAACCGTTGGCGCGTGGGGAGTTGGGTGAGATCCGTCGCCTGGAGACGCGACGGGGGGCCTGGGCGGTCAAGCAGAGCCTGGAGCCTGGCAACCACGCTGAGCTCGAGACCAGCGCGGCGTACCACCGGCAGTGTTGGGAGTTCGGTGTGCCCTGTCCCGAACCGATCCGCTCCGTCTCGGGCACTTTCGTCGCCGAGGTGACCGGGCGGTTTCTGCGCGCGTACCCCTGGGTCGATCTGGACGAGCCCGACGCGGGGATTGATCCGGCGGCGGTCGGTGAGCTGCTGGCCATGTTGCACGACGTACGCCGCGAGCCCGCCGGTGATGTGCACGAGTGGTTCGAGGCGCCGATCGGGTCGCAGGAGTGGACGCGGGTGCTCACAGCCTCTCGCACGGCCGGAGCTCCGTATGTTGACCGGCTCGCCGAGCTGTTGCCGAGGATCGTCGAGGTCGAGTCGATCCTGGTGCCGATGACCGGCGTCCAGACGTGTCACCTCGACCTGTGGTCCGACAACGTGCGTCGAAGACCCGACGGAGGGCTCTGCGTGATCGACTTCGACAACGCGGGGCCCGCGGATCCGAGTCGCGAGGTGGCGATGGTGCTCTTCGAGTTCGGACAGGGTGAGGAGGATCGTCGGCGCACGCTGTACGACGCCTACCGTGCCGCCGATGGACCCGGCCGGGTGAGCGGCCGCGACAGTTTCGCAATGACCGTGGCCCAACTCCACCACATCGGGCACCGCCACCTGCGGATGTGGCTCGATGCCTCAGACGACAACGCCCGTGAACGCTCCCTGGCAGGCGTCGAGGAGTTCCTGGACGAACCGCTGCTCCTCCCGCAGGTCGACCAGGTCGTCGCAGGTCTCGCCTGACGCTAGGTGCGCGGACCACCGTCGCGCTCGCCACAAGCGGATCGGCATGCGGAGCGTGCCACACAGGGATCGGTCACCGAAGCAGGATCCCGTTGCGAACGCAGCAGGAGGTGCGACCACCGCTAGTGGGTCACGTCCTTCGACGGCGTCCTAGCACCCAGATAGACCCACCCCGCACGCAGCGCCCGAACGCACACACTGCGACCCCTTACTCCAACCGCCACAGGAGCCAATCCCGTCCTGGCCGACCAGAGCTGACGGCACGGCGTCGGGCTTTCTGGTGAACCCGCGGCGAACACTTGACCATCGGTCCCGAATTCTGGCATAATGGACATATAGGTCGATGTGGACGTGCGGCCGTAACGGGTGAGGAGCTAGATCGCATGGGTGTTCCGCTGATTTCTGTCGACCCGTTCTTCTGGGAGGCATGGTTCAGTGCTCGCACCGGTGCTGTGTTGCACTCTCTCGCCATCGACTTGGCCACCATCTTAGTGATGGCGCTGGCGATCTACTATCGCCGTCATGGTCGCTCGGACCTGGTGTTGGCGTTTGTTGCGTTGAACGTCGGGCTTTTCGCTATCGGCACCCTGATTGTCAATCAGTCCCAGATCGGTGTCGGGTTCGGGTTCGGGCTGTTCGCGCTGCTGTCCATCGTCCGTTTGCGTTCAGACGAGATCGCCCACGAAGAGGTCGCCTACTACGTCGTCGCATTGGTCCTCGGCCTGCTCAACGGGATGGCGTTCCACGACCGCTGGCTGGTCAATCTGTTGAACGTCACGGTGCTGGCAGTGATGTTCCTGCTGGACAACAGCTACGTGTTGCCGCGCTCTCGACGACAGATCGTCACCCTCGACACAGTGCATTCCACCGAGGCCGACCTGCGCGCCGACCTAGAGGAACGGATGAACTGCAAGGTCTTGCACGTGATCGTCCGGCAAGTCGACTACGTCCGCGAGGTCACGGTGCTCGATCTCCGGATGCGCCCGCGCACTGACAGGGCGGCGGCACGCAGAGTTGACCCACCCCGGGTCGCCGCGGCCCGCGCAACCCAGGCGACTTCCACGCCCGGCCTGGCCACGCTGTGAAGGCCGCTGCTGTCATCGAGGAGGCAGTCGGTCACCTCGACGGCATCGGGTTGGCTGAGGTCAACGACCGTGCCGCGTTGATGACGCGAGTGGACCGGAAGTACTTCGTGGATGCCGCAACCCTGATGGATTTCTTCAGCCTCACCCAGGGCCACTTCGCGGTTCTCGACATCGATGGCCGTCGGCTGATGGGCTACCACTCCACCTACTTCGACACCGTCGACCTCGACACCTACCGCGACCACCTCCAGGGCCGACGTCGCCGATACAAGGTCCGCCTGCGCAGCTACACCGACACAGACACCCACTTCCTGGAAGTCAAACATAAAGGTTTGCGAGCAGTCACCCGCAAGACGCGAATCGAGTACACCGGAGAACTCGACCTCGCGGGTCCCGCTCCAATGCTCGAAACGAACGGGCATGAGTTCGTCGCATCAGTTGTCGAGGCGGCCTACCGCCAGCCGTTGCCAGGCCGGTTCCAGCCGTCGTACACAACCGCAAACCGCCGAGCCACTTTGGTCTCGCTCGACGACGAGACCCGGGTTACCCTCGACGTCGACCTGTGGCTCTCCGGAGCAGCGAGCGCAACGAGCGGGATGGCAATGGGAGAGGCCTATGCCATGGTCGAGGTCAAGTCGAAGCGAGGGTCCTCGCGCGCAGATCGCGCATTGCGTCAACTCGGGCTCCGCCCGGTCAAGGTGAGCAAGTACTGCGCCGCAGTTGCCTTGCTTCGTCCAGACCTGCCCTCCGCGCCCTGGCGTCGAATCGTCCAAACCTACTTCACGACCACAACAGGACACCCCGTCCAGGAGGTTGCAGCATGATGACCAAGATCTTTCGAACACTGGTGCTCGTGGCGCTTCCGTTCGCGCTCACCATCGGCCTGACGGTCCCAGCCGAAGCAGCCTCCCCTGTCCGGATCACGAAGATCCGTTACGCACAGATAGGTACTGATCTAAACACCGAGTACATCGTGTTCAAGAACTACTCGAGCTCGTCGAAGTCGATCACCGGATGGAAGATCTGGAGCTCGCCGGGAACGGACAATCAGGTCTACACGTTCCCGACCACCAAGATCGCTCCCAGAGCCTCGATTACCCTCTACACCGGCCGAGGACTGAACACCTCGACCAAGCGCTACTGGGGACGATCAGCGACCGCCACCTCAAACGGAGCAGCCTGGAACAACGACGGCGACTACGCTGTCCTCCGAAACACCACCGGCACCACCATGGACACCTGCCGATATGCAGGCGGAGGCACCACCCAGTACTGCTAGCCAAGCACTTCGACTGCGACCAAGGTGAGGCGTTCAAAACGCCCTATCCCCCATACTCTTGAGTGCGGCATTCCACCGCGTGTCGGGCACGCCCAGGCTTTTCCGCTCTGCGATTCATCGTCTCTCGGGTCAGCGTGCGCCAGCCCTCACCGTCCGGCGCACGAGACGGAGCGGAAAAGCCTGGGCGTGCCCGACACGCGGTGGAATGCCGCACTCAAGAGTATGGGGGATAGGGCGTTTTGAACGCCTCA
>JBKJON010000336.1:0-3246 GCA_046595715.1 Marmoricola sp. | reverse complement strand
TCTACGGCCTGGTCGGGTTGAAGACGACGTGGCAGCCGGCCTGCTCGAGCTTGCGGGCCCAGCGGATGTTGGCCGTCTCGTCGAAACGCGCCTTGATCTCAACGATGACGAGCACCTGCTTGCCCGCCTCCGCGGCGTCGACG
The DNA here is from genome assembly GCA_046595715.1 of Marmoricola sp. Classification (GTDB taxonomy): domain Bacteria; phylum Actinomycetota; class Actinomycetes; order Propionibacteriales; family Nocardioidaceae; genus Marmoricola. Next base: position 3,103 of record JBKJON010000336.1, on the reverse strand, counting down.
AGCGCATCGATGATCGGGGAGTCACCCGAGGTGCGGTAGAGCGTCTGCTTGATCGCCAGCACGTGCGGGTCGGCCGCGGCCTGCTCGATGAAGCGCTGCACCGAGGTGCTGAACGAGTCGTAGGGGTGGTGCAGCAGCACGTCGGAGCGTTGCAGCGCCTTGAAGACGTCGACCGGCGAGGAGGACTCGACGGGGGCCAGGAGCGAGTGGGTCGCAGGGAGGAAGTTCGGGTACTTCAGGTCCTCGCGGTCGAGGTCGGCGATGTCGTGCAGTCCGCGCAGGTCGAGCGGTCCGGGGAGTCGGAACACCTCGGCCTCGCTCACCCCGAGCTCGCCGGTCAGCAGCTCGAGGACGTGCTCGTCGATGTTCTCCTGCACCTCGAGGCGCACGGGCGGCCCGAAGCGGCGCCGCAGCAGCTCCTTCTCGAGCGCTGCCAGCAGGTTCTCCGCGTCGTCCTCCTCGACCTCGAGGTCCTCGTTGCGGGTCACCCGGAAGGTGTTGACGCTCAGGACCTCCATGCCGGGGAAGAGTCGCCTGAGGTGCTCGCCGATGACGTCCTCGAGCGGCACGAACCGCTGGTTGCCGAGCGAGACGAACCGGCTGAAGATCGGGGGCACCTTGACGCGTGCGAAGTGCTCCTTGTCGGTCTTGGGGTTGCGCACCAGGACCGCGAGGTTCAGCGACAGGCCCGAGATGTAGGGGAACGGGTGCGCCGGGTCGACCGCGAGCGGGGTGAGGACCGGGAAGATGCGCTCCTTGAAAAGCTTCTTGCAGGTGCGTTGCTCGTCCCGGTCGAGATCGGACCAGCGAACCAGCTCGATGCGCTGGTCCTTCAGGGCGGGGATGATCTCCTGAGAGAACACGTGGGCGTGCCGGGACATCAGGTCGGCCGTCTTGTCCCAGATCTGCTCCAGCACCTCGCGCGGCATCAGCCCCGAGGCGGCGCGTACGGCGACCCCGGCCGCGATCCGGCGCTTGAGGCCGGCGACCCGGACCATGAAGAACTCGTCGAGGTTGCTGGCGAAGATGGCCAGGAAGCGGGCGCGCTCGAGCAGCGGGAGGCCGTCGTCCTCGGCCAGCTCGAGCACGCGCTGGTTGAAGCGCAGCCAGGACAGCTCGCGGTCCAGGAAGCGATCCTCGAACTCGCCGGGGGCGAACTCGGCCTCCTCTGGGTCATACGGCGGGTCCACGTCGAAGATGTCCGCCGGGACCACGCGAAGGCTCGGATCGAGGGGGCCTTCACCCGCGTCTGAGCGGGTGGCCTGCTGGAAGCTGTCGGAGGACATGGTCGAAGTCTGACACCGGCAGGTGAACAGCGCTCGACTGTCGTAGGTTGGCGCCCCTGTCCGACATCCGCTTCGCCTTCGAGTCCACGCTCCTCAAGCTGGTCCTCGGGCTCCCGCCCCGGGTCCAGCAAGTCCTGGTCCGCAAGCCGATCAAGGTCGAGGGGCAGACCCTGGCGCCGGAGCTGCAGCTGTTGCTGCGCCTCCAGAAGCTCGCGAGGATCCCGGCCGCGGAGACGCTTCCCCTCACCGAGGCGCGGGCCGAGCTGTTGCGCCAGACGCTGCTGGTGGGCGGGCACCAGCACATCGGCGCGCTGCGCGAGCTCGAGGTCGACGGGGCCGAGGGACCTTTGCGTGCTCGGCTCTACACGCCGACCGAGCGGCTGGGCTCCGGGCCGGCACCGACGATGCTCTTCATCCACGGCGGCGGTTGGATGTACGGCGACCTCGAGAGCCACGACCCCGTCTGCCGTTTCCTCGCCGAGCACTCCGGCGTCCAGCTGCTGGCGATCGACTACCGGCTCTCGCCCGAGCACAAGTTTCCGGCCGCGGTCGAGGACTGCCGGGCGGCGTACCGCTGGCTGGTCGAGCACGCCGGCGAGATCGACGCCGACCCGACCCGGCTGGCGGTCGGGGGTGACTCGGCCGGAGGAGCCTTGTCCGCCTCGACGGCGATCTGGGCCGCGGAGCAGGGACTGCCACTCGCGTTCCAGCTGCTGATCTACCCGGGGGCGGACTTCGTCGAACGCGCAGAGAGCCGGCGTACCTTCGCGGAGGGCTTCGTCCTGACCGAGGTGTTCATGGACGGCGCCGAGGAGGCCTACTTCGCCGAGGGCGCCGACAAGTCGGTCCCCGACGCCTCGGCCCTGCGACGCGTGGACTTCCCCGAGGAGATCGCCCCGGCGTACGTCATCACGGGTGGCTTCGACCCGCTCCGTGACGAGGGGGAGGCCTACGCGCGACTGCTCGCGGAGCATGGGGTGAGAGTCGAGGCGAAGCGCTACCCCTCGATGATCCACGGCTTCCTGCACTTCGTCGGCGCCGGCCGGGAGGCGAAGTCCTACAACGCCGAGACGGCCGACAAGATGCGCCGCGCCCTGGCCTGAGCTGGCCCTCGCACCGGGTGGGACGGCTGGGTAGTCGTCGGACGGTCGGACCGGATAGTCCGAGACGTTCTAGTTGCGATTTCGGTCTGGGGACAACGGAATCGTCTCGGACTACCCAGCCATGAGGCGCCACTCAGGCCGGGCACCTCACGAAGCACGACCACGAAGGAACCTCTTGCGCTGCCGTGAAGTCAGCTGGCGACGCAGCCGGACTGTGTGCGTCGGGGTCCACCACCGCGGCAGCTCATGGGTCCATTGCCGTCGGGACTCGGGCTCCCACCTGGCCCGCCTCCGCGCGTCGGTCATCTTCTGGACTGCCAGCTCGGGATGCGAGATGTCGGCACTCAGGACCGTGAACCCGTCGAGCCCGAGGTTGCGCAGGTCGTTGGCCCGGGTCACGTCGCGCGCCCGCTGTTTCCCAGGGAGGTGCACCGCGCCGTCGTACTCGCCATAGGTGCCGGACTCCACGTCCAGGAGGTCCGGTGTGGCGATGTGGTTTCCCGCCAGGTCGAAGATCGGGCGGTTGCACAGTGGGGCCGGAAACCCCGCGTCGAGCTTCCACACCAGGCGCATCCACGTCTCCCACCTGGACCAGCTGTTCTCGTCCATGAGCAGCAGCGCCTCGCGCGCCTGCGGGATCCCCGTCCACCCGGGGTGCGAGAAGAAGTACTCCGTGGCCTCGGCGATCGAGACAAGATCGGAGTAGGCGGCCAT
>JBKJON010000355.1:0-2708 GCA_046595715.1 Marmoricola sp. | reverse complement strand
CGCATCTTGCAGACGGGCAAGGGACTCGGCCCATGCAGGATGGGCCCACAGTGACTCATTCACGAACGGAACCGCGACAACCGGCGTACCTGCCCCGAGTGCCTCACAGAGCAGACTGAGTGCCGCAGTATCAGCAACACCGGCGGCCCACTTGTTTGCGGTGTTGAAGGTCATCGGGCACACCACAATGGCGTCCGGCCGTCGGCTCTTCGTCTCCTCGGGGTGGCGAAACTTGCTCTCCTGAGCCGCGGAACCCAGCCAGTTCGTGGCGGCGGACGTGAAGACCTGTGTGACGACCCAGCCCGATGACTCAAGGGCTGCAGCAATGTCGTCTGCGCGTGTCGCCAGGGGGGCACCGCAGACGACGAGGGTTAGGGCCGACACACAGCGGAGCCTAGATGAGTGGCCTACTCGAGGACACCAGCCCTGACAGCCATGTCGGTCAGCGCGCCGGACTGAGCACGTCCTGCCCTCGCGAGCAGGTCACGGATCAGCTCGCGCACGATCACGTTGTATCGGACCGCTTCTGGTGCCGTGCGCTCTGCCTCCAGCAGATGCAGAATCGCCTCAGCATCCCTGCGCCGCTGCGATTGAGCCCACGCCAGGTCGAGATGGACCTGGGCACGGCGGCTCGTCAACCCCTCAGGCAGCCGGTCTGTGTCCACGTCGGCAGCGGCGCGGACAGCCTCCGCAGCATCGCCCATCTCAGTCGCCACAGCGACGCGGTGCAACGCCACGTTCGTGGGCCCAAAGGCGGTCCACGCGTAGTTGCCATCGTGTCCGAGTAGTCCAGCAAGTCGGTCCGCCCGACCGAGGCGGAGCCAGGCCTCATCACGGTTCATGCTCCTCGCCGCGATCACCGCGGCAATAAGCCACAGCGCCCCAGCGACGGAAACCAACGTCGGGCGGTCTGACCGCGCCTGAGCTTCAACCTGCTCCGCCATGGCGACTGAAAGGTGCTCGGCCTCATCAGACCTGTCGGCCCGTAGCAAAGCGCAGGTCACCTGGTATGCCGCCAGGCCGCGAGCTACGGGGGAGTCCGTTCCAATAGCTCGGGTCGCGGCTCGATCCGCGGTGAGCAAGGCCAGATCGGTCGCACCAACCTTCGTGAGCAGTTTCGCCGCCACCACGTATGCCGACACGTAGCCCAGCTCCAGCTCAGCCTCAGCACCCACGGGAACGTCTCCACGGACGGATCGGTCGGCTGCAGCAAGCATGCTGGGGAGACTGCCCATCACCTGCTGGTAACGCGCAGCCTGGTAAGCCTTGTGAACGTCGGCGACAGCTGTTCGTAGGCCACGAGCGTCCAAACCCTTCACCGGCGAGGTGTCGAGCAGGTCGTCATAGCGCGTCAAGAAACCCCGCACGTCATCAAGCCCACTGACCAGGGCGTCCCCGTTCGGCGCATACTCCCACGGGCGGCCGATTAGCTTCTCGGGCTCTATCCGGAGAATTCGCGCCAGGTCTAAGATCACCGGCAGGCTGTCGACGGACCGGATGCCGCGTTCAACCTGGGACAGCCAGGACTCACTCCGGCCGACCAGGCCCGCCAGAGCCGACTGGCTAATGCCACGCCGCCGACGGTAAGCCGCCACTCGCTCGCCGATTGCCCCACCGCTCACAATCTCAGGTTCTCATAAGGCCCTGACATAGTGAACGAACCGCATCTTTGCCCGCCGGGCGCACCTCGGCATGCACGTGCGAATCGCGGCAGACATCCCAGGTTTTTCAAAGTCAAGCAGCGGTCGTTGAGTGGTGTACCCAGGCGGTGTTTTCGTCGTAGGTGGTGTGGGTCTTCAGGCAGCCGTGCAGGATGCCGACGAAGCGGTTCGCGAGCTGACGGAGCGCGGCTTTGTGGCCGATCTTGTGGTCGCGGAGCTGCTGGTAGTAGGCCTTCGCACCAGGCGATCCGCGCAACGAGCAGAACGCCCACTGCTGGAGAGCATCGCCGAGCCGCCGGTTGCGGACGTAGCGGGCCAGGACGACCTTCTTGGTTCCAGAAGCCTTCGTGATCGGCGAGGTGCCGGCGTAGTTCTTTCGTGATTTCGCATCGGCGTAGCGGTCCGGGTCGTCGTCGAACTCTCCTAGGATCCGGGATGCGAGGATCACCCCGAGGCCGGGCAGGCTGAGGTAGATCTCAGCGTCACGGTGCCGGCCAAAATGCTCGCCCACCACCGCCCCGAGCCGGCGGATGCGCCTAGCGCCCGATCACGCAGCTATACCGGGTCGTGTGGCCGACCTCGCCAAATGGACCAGCCGTAGAAAAGGGCGAAGACAATCACCACGGCACCAACGTCCAGCAACGCATCCGTCAACGAGAAGGCGAGCAGGTCCCACACGAAGAACGCGGCGAGCCCCACAAGGAGCACTAGGCCCCACTTGCGCTGCTCAGCAGTCATTGACCTTCCGTCCCCTCGTAGGGAGTGCAGTGTTCCACGCTTCCGAAAGGGCGTCCGCTGATCGGCATCTCCGCGCACCATCAGCGGCAGATGAGGACGTTCGATTCGCGGGGTGACCCTTTGGCCCCGGGTCATTCCGCCGCGGCGATGAGATCCGCCAACTGCTGTGGCATGGAGAGCAGAGCAGAGTGAGAAGACGGCAGTCGATGCACGTGATCAGCAGCGTTCGCCCATGCCTCCTGCGCCTCGGGCGGCAGCGCCCGATCGTGCTCGCAAATGATGTAACTGGACGCGTGCAACGGATCAGGG
>JBKJON010000408.1:0-3046 GCA_046595715.1 Marmoricola sp. | reverse complement strand
GGATCGAGCTGTTGCTCTCCGGCGTACGACGTCGCCGGCGCCCAGAGGACGCGCCTTCCGCAGCGCCGCGTCGCCCACCTAGCGGCCGCGCGGGCCGAACTCGGCGGCGGTCCTGGCGAACGTGGCATCCCGGGCGACTTTAGTGTTGCGGGCGCCGAGCAGGAAGGCCTGCTCGATCCGTTCGCGGGCGAAGGTCCGTCGTGGGCCCGAGGTCCAGGTGTCGTTGAAGAGTCGCTTGGCCGCCGCGATCTGGTCGGGCGAGCGCAGCTTGAACCTCTCGGCGAGCTCGATCGCCGCGGCCACCGGATCGGAGTCGACCTCGGTGACCAGGCCGAGGTCGTGCGCGGTCTTGCCGGAGACCACCTCGGCGGTCATCGTCAGCTTCTTCGCGACGTCGATGCCGACCAGCTCGGAGAGGCTGCGGATGCCGGACATGTCGGGGATGATCCCCCACTTGCCCTCGAGCACCGACCACCTGGAGTCGGGCGTGGCGATGCGGAAGTCGGCGGCCAGGGCGATCTGCAGGCCCCCGCCGTAGCAGTGACCCTGCACCGCTGCGACCACCGGGACCGGAAGGCGCCGCCAGGCCCAGCAGGCCTCCTGGAAGGTGTTGGTGCCGCGCCACGGGCGCGGGGTGAAAGCGCCGGCGATGCGCGCCGGTGACCGCATGACCGATCCGAAGTCGAGCCCGGCGCAGAAGGACCCGCCGTCGCCGGCGAGGACGACCGCCCGCAGCGACCGGTCCCGGCGCAGAACGCGAGCGGTTGTCACCTTCTCCTTGAGCATCGGCAGCGTGAGCGCGTTCAGCTTGTCGGGCCTGGCCAGCCGGACGTGCGCGATGCCGCCCTCGACGGTGTGGGTCACGAGTGCGGTCATGGCCGCTATGTTACCGAAGGGTAGGGAGCGGGCGCTCAGCTGTCGATCGACGACATGTCGCCGTAGCGGTCACCAGCCACGGCGCTGCGGGGAACCGCCTCCTCGAGGGCAGCGAGGTCACTGTCGCTCAGCTCGACATCGCTGGCGCCGGCGTTCTCCTCGAGGTACTTCACCCGCTTGGTCCCGGGGATCGGGACGACGTCGTCGCCCTGTGCGAGCACCCAGGCGATGGCCAGCTGGCCGGGGGTGCAGTCCTTCTCGTCGGCGATCCGCGTGATCGCCTCGACCAGGGTCAGGTTGGCATCGAGTGCCTCGCCCTGGAATCGGGGGAAGTACGAGGACCGCCGGTTGTCGGCCTCGCCGTCGGCGCCGGCGTCGCGGCTGATCGTGGCGGTGGGCAGGCCACGGCCCAGCGGGGGGTAGGGCACCAGCCCGATGCCCAGCTCACGCAGGACGGGGAGGATCTCGTCCTCGAGGTCGCGGGTGAACAGGGAGTACCCCCTCTGCAGCGCCGTGATCGGGTGGACGGCGAACGCCTTGCGGATGTTGGCGACGCTGGCCTCGGAGAGCCCGAGGTGGCGGACCTTGCCGGCCTCGACGAGCTCGGCCATGGCGCCCACGGTCTCCTCGATCGGGACGCTCTGGTCGACGCGGTGCTGGTAGTAGAGGTCGATGTGGTCGACGCCCAGGCGCTGCAGGGAGTCCTCGCAGGCCTGGCGGACGTAGGCAGGTGAACCGTCGATGCCCAGGCGCTCACCGTTCGGGCCACGCTTGTTGCCGAACTTGGTGGCCAGCTGGACCTCGTCGCGACGACCCTTGACGGCCTTGCCGACGAGCTGCTCGTTGATGAACGGGCCGTACATGTCGGCCGTGTCCAGGAAGGTGACACCGAGCTCGAGGGCACGGTGGATGGTGTCGAGACCACCCTGCTCGTCAGGGGTCCCGTAGAACTCCGACATCCCCATGCACCCGAGTCCGAGAGCGGACACGGTGAGGGGGTCGACGGTGCCGAGGGTGCGCGAGGAGATCGTCATGACCCCACTCAACGACTTCGAGCGCGCTCCAAGTCAAGCCTGCGGGCCACGGATCAGGAGACCCGGTCGACCTGGCCCTCGTAGACGCCGATCTTGTGGTCGATCTCACGCAGGTGGGAGGTCACCTCGGCCAGCTGCTGCTCCACCCGTTCCCGGTGCGCCTTGAGCAGGTCGAGCCGGAGCGCCTCGTTGCCGGCGCCGTCGCGCACCAGCTCGGCGTAGCGGCGTACGTCGCGGATCGGCATGCCGGTCGCGCGCAGTCGCGTGATCATCTCGATCCAGGTGAGGTCGTGTGCCGAGTAGCGCCGGTGACCCGAGGAGGAGCGGTCGACGGAGGAGAGCATCAGGCCGTCACGCTCGTAGTAGCGAAGGGTGTGTGTGGTCAGCCCGGTCTCCGCGGCGGCCTGGGCGATGCTGAGTTCGGTCACCGGGCCAGTGTGCAGGGTTGGAGTGGGCTCGAGGTCGACGGGGCTGCCCGTCTCCCCGGTGGCGGCGCGGTTTTCCGGACCTGCGCGGATCCCGGGGTCAGCCCTCGTCGACGTCGGGGTCCTCGGGATCCTTGAACGGGGCAGGCTCGTCCAACGACGGTTGCCCGGTGGCGGACACCCCAAGGACGATCAGTTCGCAGCTTCGTCGGCGAGGCCGAGCGTGAGGTAGCCCCCGGGTGAGGCGAACTGATAGTCCTGCGGGTCGCCGACCAAGCCCACGCCGGGCGCGAGCCGGTGCCCGGAGTCTCAGATGTGCGGGACGATCCCACCGAGCAGCTGGCCCATCCGGGTGGCGGCGGAGCGGCCGGCCTCGAGGACCTCCTCGTGGTTGAGTGGTTCACCGGTGATGCCGGCGGCCAGGTTGGTGACCAGGCTGATGCCGAGGACCTCCATGCCTGCCTCGCGGGCGGCGATCGCCTCCAGCGTCGTACTCATGCCCACCAGGGACCCGCCCATCGCCCGGACCATGCCGATCTCGGCCGGGGTCTCGTAGTGCGGCCCCGGCAGCTGCACGTAGACGCCCTCGTCGAGGGTGGCGTCGGCCTGCTGGCAGAGCGCGCGCAGCCGGGGGCTGTAGAGGTCGGTGAGATCCACGAAGTTCGCGCCCTCGATGGGTGAGGTGGCGGTCAGGTTGATGTGGTCGGCGAT
>JBKJON010000332.1:0-3161 GCA_046595715.1 Marmoricola sp. | reverse complement strand
CGGTCGAGGCCGGCGATCAGGTCGATGGCGGGTACGACGCCCAGGATGACGATCGGGCCGATCCACAGCCAGACTCCCCAGCCGGTCAGCTGGTGACCGACGAAGGCGACCAGCGCGAGCGAGGGCACGACCAGGCCGATCACCCACAGGTAGCGCTTGTTGTCGGACCACCGCGCGCTCGAACCCTCCGGGACCGTGGCGTGGGCGATCGTCTCTGAGGCCATCGGAGTCTCCTTCGTCGCTTTACATCTTGCGAGGCAATGTCAATCGCTTGACACGACGGTAGAGTATGTAAAGTTCTTTGACAATGCCTCCAGAGACGTGAAGGCAGCCCGGACTAGCGGCTGCGCGGCACCACGACCCTGAACCTGACGGTGGCCCGCGAGGGGCGCGCGTCCTCGCTGCCGAGGTAGCGCACCGTCAGCCGGTGCCGCCCGGGGATCAGGTAGCGCGGCAGGACGATGTCGGCCTTTCCGCCGCGCACCTCGCCGCGGGCCCGGAGGAACCCGAGCTCGCGGATCTCGACCCGACCGCGCTCGACCACACCGCCCATCGGGACATCCGTGGGCCGGACGTCGGCGTGCACCACCGGGCGGTCCAGCAGCATCCGCACCGGGTCCGGGGTGAGCGTCACCGTCGTACGCGTCGCCACCGGGCCGACCGGGAGGGCGAGTCCGACGATTAGCGGGTCGTGGTCCGAGGAACGGTAGGGCCCGGGCTCGTAGAAGTCGGTGGCGTTGTAGTTGTAGCGGCTGTACTCCAGAGCCACCGACTCCACCGAGCTGAGGTTCCAGACATGGGCCCCGGTGACGGTGGCCATCGCGGCCTCGTTGCCGAGCACGTGGTCGAGCGAGCCGACCGTTCCGTCGAAGAGATAGGTGTGCTCCTCGGGGGACTTCGTCGATCCGATGTCGGTGAAGCCGGCGTCGTAGAGGGCCTGCATCGGGTCCTCGCGCGTGTAGGCGTTGAAGTCGCCGGTGAGGAACACCTGCTCGGCGCCGAGCTCGTCCTCCATCTGGTCGGAGAAGCGCACGACCTCCTCCGCCTGGGCGACGCGCTGCGGGTTGGACCTGCCCTGCCCGGTGCCGTCGTCGGGGCCGGAGCCCTTGGACTTGAAGTGGTTCACGATCACCACGAAGCGGGAGCGCGAGCTGCCACCGACCGGCTCGAAGGCCTGGGCCAGCGGGTCGCGGGCGATGTTCAAGGCGGGTACGTCGTCGATCACCGAGTCGCCGATGGGCTCGACGGCCGCCACCTGGTAGATGAACGCGGTCCGGATGACGTCCTCGTCCGACTGGTCGCCAGCACTCGCCGGCGAGGGGACGAAGCTCCACGTCCCGGCCCCTGCCTCGGTGTTGAGGGCATCCACCAGGGTGCTCACCGCGGCGTCGCGCGGCTGGTCGAACCGGGCCGAGTTCTCGATCTCCTCGAGCGAGACGACATCGGCCCCGAGCCCGTTGATCGCGCTGACGATCTTGGCCTGCTGACGCGCCAGGTCCCCGTCGTCCGCCGCTCCTCGCGGCCCGAGACCCGCGTCGGCGCCGGTGCACTCGTCGACCGTGACGTGCTCGCCGACCCGATCGTCGTACCAGCTGCAGTCGCCCCCGGACGCCTCGAACTCCGCGCCCGTGGTGGGGAAGTAGTTGAGCACGTTGAAGGACGCGATCTTCACGCTGCCGCCGGTCGGGGCAGGCGCCGACGTGCGGGTGCGGCCGAACGTCACGGGCGGCACGTCGCCGGCCGTCACCTGGGCGGTCGGCTGGAACCGCCACTCCCCGAACCGCCACTCGAGCACCACGGGCCGGGTGAACGTGACGGGTGCTCCCACCCGGATCTGCCGGTCCTGGGTCAGGTAGGGGAGCGGGATGTCCCTGCCGGTCGAGAGGAAGTTCGCGGTGGCACCGTCGTCGAGCGTGACCGCCCGGGCCGCGTTCGCGTCCTTGACGGCCGCGACGGCGGCGGCGTCACGTGGATCGGCGACCTCGCTCGGAGTGAAGAGCGGGGTCGTGCCCGCAGCCAGGCCGATCTCGCCGTACCGGTTGAGGGTGTAGTTGTCCGCCACCGTGTAGGGCCCCTGGGGAGCGAGCAGCATGCCCTCGAAGCTCTCCCGTGCCGACTCGGTCCGCGGCAGCACGACGCTGGTGGGGCTCACCGACGCCGGGTCCGGCAGGACCTTGACCCCGGAGGCAGCGGGAGTGATCTCGGTGGTGCCCTGGAACTCGCTCACCTTGCCCGTGACCTCGACGTGGTCGCCGATGCCCACGATCCCGGCCGCGGCCGATCCGAAGACGAAGACGGCGTCCGAGGCCTGATGGGCGTCGGGGTCCCCGGTCCCGCCGGTGCCGGCAGTCTGCAGGTAGAACCCGTTGAAGCCCCCCGTCGGGTAGCTCGCCGTCACGACGCCCGTCGTGGTCAGTGCCCGGCCCGCGAGCGGGCTGGTGCCGGTGGTGCCCTGGATCTGCGCGATCGTCCTCGCCACCGGGGCCGGGTCCGTCGGCGGGTCCGTGGGCCGCGCCGCCGATCCTGCGGGGCTGGTGGCGTCGGCGACCAGGTCGACCGAGTTGTCTTCGGTGTCGCGACCAGTGGCGTCCCGGGTGACCGACGTGGTCGTGGAGGGAGCAGGGGCCGCCTTCGTCTCGAAGGTGGTGCTCGTGCCGTAGCCGACCACGTCGATGATCGCCGGGTCACCGGTCAGCGAACCCGTGGGAGGCGCCGTCAGGGCGGTGGTCTGCCGGGCCAGGAAGACCGTCCCGGCGGTGGCCGAGAGCCCGATCGACCCGCTCACGTTCGCCTCCGGCAGGGGTTGGGCGCCTGCGGTGGTGCCTCCCTCCGCGACCAGGAAGTAGCCCTGCGCCGGGACCGAGCCGGAAAGCACGGTGACACCGCTGGGGTTGCCACTGCCGGCGGGAGCGGTACTGCACCGACGTGCCGGAGAGGTCCACGGCCGCGTTCGTGGGGTTGTAGAGCTCGACGTAGTCGCGCTGCCAGGTCGCGCCCCCGCTCGCACCACCCCCGTAGACCTCGGAGATGACGACCTGGGAGGCGTCGGTCGCCGCGGCGGCCGGGCCGGTGGTGACGGCGAGGGGAACGAGACCCAGGGCGACCGCGACGAGCACCGCCACCGGTCGCCCTCCCGGAAGAGGGGTGGGCAGGGCAGGGAG
>JBKJON010000363.1:0-4306 GCA_046595715.1 Marmoricola sp. | reverse complement strand
GAGGTGACCGGGGTCAGCCCGCTTCTCGAGATCGCCCAGGAGCTGGAGAGGATCGCCCTCGAGGACGAGTACTTCGTCAAGCGCAAGCTCTACCCCAACGTCGACTTCTACTCCGGTCTGATCTACGAGGCCTTCCAGTTCCCGCCGGAGATGTTCACCGTGCTCTTCGCCATCGGCCGCACCCCGGGCTGGTTGGCGCAGTGGCTCGAGCTGGTGCAGGACAAGGACCAGAAGATCGCCCGTCCGAAGCAGATCTACACCGGTGACCGGACGCTGGACTTCGTCCCGTCCTCCGAGCGCTGGAAGTGACCCTTCCGTGACCTGCCCGTGAGGCGGGCAGGTCACGGGCCGCTCGTCCTCACCGGCACGGTGGCGGTCACCTCCGTCGGGCTGCTCTGGGTGGCCCTGAGCCAGGGCTGGCTCGGTGCCGACGTCGGCCGTGGCAACGGCTTCTGCGAGGCCGCCCGAGACCAGCTGGTGCGTCAGCCGGCGAACACGTTCAGCAACTCGGGTTTCGTCCTCGCCGGGCTGCTGATCGCCCGGCACGTCGGCCGGGGGGAGGACCCCGCTGCGGTCCTGACCCGGTTCCGGGGAACGGCGTACGCCGTCCTGGTGGTCCTGCTGGGCCCGGGCAGCGCCGCCCTGCACGCCTCCCAGACCGCAGTCGGCGGACACCTCGACACCACGAGCATGTATCTCCTGGCGTCGTTCGCGGCCGCCTACGCCGTCGTACGCCACCAGGAGCTCGGCGGCGCCGCCTTCGCCTGGATGTTCGGCGCGCTCCTGCTGGTCTGCGAGCTGGTCGACCTGACGGGCTGGCAGGTGCCCGTCGTGATGTCCGCCGGCAACCTCGTCTTCGGGGTGCTGCTGGCCACCGCGCTGGTGCTCGAGACGAGACAGAGCAGGTGGCCCGACCGCAGCATCGACCTGCGCTGGGGCGTGGCCGGGTTGGCGGCGATGGTCGTGGCCTTCGTCATCTGGAACGGCGCCAAGGACGGCACCCCGTTCTGCCACCCCAGCTCCCTGCTGCAGGGCCATGCCGTGTGGCACCTGCTGGGAGCCGTGGCGGCGTACTGCCTCTACCGCCTGTACGCCGGTGAGCGGTCCGTGACGTCCCGGAGTGGCTGGGAGCACTGACCCGCGACGTTGTGCCGCGTCCAGGGACGCCTGGCCTCGCGACCCTGAGGCCTCGATATCATCGGCGGGACCGGTGAGCGCACACGTCCACGTCTGGGGGAGAGCATCGATGCCCGAGCACGCTCACCCAGAACCACCTGTGCCGCGTTTCACCCTCGTCTCCGCCGTCTACAACGTCGAGAAGTACCTCGAGGACTTCATCGCCTCGGTCGAGGCGCAGGACTACCCCCGGGACCTGGTGCAGGTCGTCATGGTCGACGACGGGTCAACGGATGCGTCAGCGAAGATCCTGGCCGACTGGCGCGCACGCCGACCGGCGCTCGTCACCGTCGTCAGGCAGGACAACGGTGGAGTGAGCTGTGCTCGCAACGCCGGGCTCCGGCACGCTCGGGGCGAGTGGGTCACCTTCCCCGATCCGGACGACATGCTGGCACCGAGCTACCTCTCGGAGGTCGACTCCTTCCTCGTGAAGGAGCGGGACCTCGCCATGGTGGCCACGAAGCGAACGACGTTCATGGAGGCCACCGGTCAACGGACAGACCACCCGCTGCACGTGCACTTCACGTCGCCGAACCAGGTCAGGAACCTCGACGAACACCCCGAATTCTTCCACGAGGCCTCCAACACGGCGTTCTTCCGCACCGAGATCCTCGTGCGCGAGCGACTCGTCTTCGACGAGCGCGTCCGGCCGAGCTTCGAGGACGGGCACTTCTGCCACAGCTATCTTCTGCGTCTGGAACGGCCCACGGTCGCGTTCCTTGAAACCGCGCACTACACCTATCGCAAACGGCTCGACAAGAGCTCCGTCCTCGACGGCAGCGCTGCCGACCCGCGGCGGTTCACGGATCAGTTGAGGCACGGGTACCTCGACCTCTTGCGACAGGCACGCGCCCGGCGTCGACGCGTGCCGGAGTGGCTCCAGGCCAGCATCCTCTACCAGCTGTCCTGGTACTTCCAGGACGATGAGGCAGGCGGGCACCTGAAGTCGGTGGCCCACGGCGACGTCGCGGAGGAGTTCCACGGTCTGCTGGCAGAAATAGTCACCTACCTCGACCCCGGCGTCGTCAGAAGTTTCGCGCTTCGCAGGTTCGACCACATCTGGCGTGAGGTGCTGCTGCACTCCTACGACCCGACGCCGTGGCACTCCGAGTTCGCGCTGGTCTCCAAGCTCGACACGTGGAAGCGCCTGGTCCGGGTGACCTACCGGTTCACGGGAACGTGTCCCCGCGAGATGTTCCTCAGCGACGGCGTCGTCGTCGAGCCGGAGTTCGCCAAGACGCGCGGGATCGACTACTTCGACCGCACGGTGATGTTCGAGCGCATCGCCTGGATCCCGTCCGGGACCATTCGTGTGCGGCTCGACGGCAGCGACGTCGACGTACGACTGCACGAACCGCAGCGCCCCAGGTACTCCTTGGCGCTCAGCCTGATCCGGGGCACCTTCGTGCCGCGGCTGGTCATCCGCAAGCGGCAGCAGGCCCGAGAAGCCGCGAAGCGGCAGCCCCTCGGACTGGCCGACCGCCTTCTCGTCCGGATCTCCGCGACCCGGACCGTCAGGCGCTACTTCAAGAACGCCTGGGTGCTGGTCGATCGCATCGAGAACGCCAACGACAGCGCCGAGTTCCTCTTCCGCTACCTGCGCCAGGACCAACGTACCGTCAACGCGTGGTTCATCATCCGCAAGGGAACAACGGACTACCGACGGTTGCGCGCAGAGGGCTACAAGCGGCTCGTTCCCTACGGTTCCCTTCGCTGGAAGCTGCTGATGTTGAACTGTCGCCACCTGGTCTCGTCGCACGCCGACGTGCCGATCATGCGGCCGGCAGCCATCACCCGGCTGAGGCCGCCCGAATGGAGGTTCACCTTCCTCCAGCACGGGGTGACGAAGAGCGACCTGTCCCGGTGGCTGAATCCCAAGGATCTGGACCTGATCGTCACCAGCACATACGCGGAATACAAGTCGATCGTCGGGGACGGGTCGCCCTACCGGTACACCGAACGGGAGACCAGGCTGACCGGACTGCCCCGGTTCGATCCGCTCCGGAGAGCCGGTGAGCTGGTTCGCCCGGAAAGCCGGGACCTGATCCTGCTGGCTCCCACGTGGCGCGGCTGGCTGAACGCCGGCGATCTGGACACCGCCGAGTTCCTCCAGACGGACTTCGGCGTCAACTGGTTGGGGCTGGCCCGCGACGAACGGCTGAAGAAGCTTGGCGATGCCCACGGGCTTCGGGTGGCACTGCTTCTGCACCCCAACCTCCAGCCGTTGAGCCCTCATCTCGACCTTCCGGACGACATCGACGTGCTCCGCTACGAAGGCCAGGACATACGCACGATGTTCGCTCGCGCCCGAGTGCTCGTCACGGACTACTCGTCCGTCGCGTTCGACGCCGCCTACATCGAGCGGCCGGTGGTCTACTTCCAGTTCGACCGGGCTCGTGTCTGGAACGGTGAGCACGTGGGGCGTCCGGGGTACTTCGAGTACGAGCGCGATGGTTTCGGGCCGACCGCCGAGACCCTCGAGGAGGTCGTCCCAGCGATCATCGACACCGTCGAGTTCGGCCCCCACCCCCGCCCGGAGTACGCCGCACGCATCGCCGAGACGTTTCCTTCGAGGGATGGACGCTGCGCCGAGCGCACCTTCCGAGCCATCCGCGGGTCAACGCGCCGCGTTCGGAAGCCCGACGCTCAGACGGTGGACCGGTCGCGCCCCTCCCAGTAGGGCTGGCGGAGGTCGCGCTTGAGGATCTTGCCGGTGGGGTTGCGCGGAAGCGCCTCGAGGATGTCGACCGACGTGGGGCACTTGAAGCTCGCGAGCTGCTCGCGGCACCAGGCGATCAGCTCGGCCTCGGTCGCCTCCGTGTCCGGCTTCAGCGCGACCACCGCCTTGACCGTCTCGCCCCAGCGCTCGTCCGGGATGCCGATGATCGCGACCTCCATCACGGACGGGTGCTCGGCCAGGACCCGCTCGATCTCGGGTGAGTAGATGTTCTCGCCGCCGGAGATGATCATGTCCTTGAGCCGGTCCTCCACGTAGACGAAGCCGTCGGCGTCGACCTTGCCCATGTCGCCGGTGCGGAACCACCCGTCCTCGGTGATCACCTGGGCAGTGTCCTCGGGGCGGTTCAGGTAGCCCTTCATCAGCTGCGGCGTACGGAACCAGAGCTCGCCG
>JBKJON010000263.1:0-4305 GCA_046595715.1 Marmoricola sp. | reverse complement strand
CTGAGTCGGTGCCGAGCTCCAGCACCGACTCGGCGACGGGCGACTTCACCGGCGCCAGCTATGTCGACCTCGCCGTGAGCAGGACGGCCACGCCGTCGCCCAGCTCCAGTGACTGGTACCTCTACAAGCTCGACGTCGCGAACGCCGGCGGCGCCGATACGACGACTGGGTCATCCGGTGGAAACCTCGCCTCGCACCCCGGGTGTCCCTGTCTCGGGGACCAGCCGTTGATCGGCGCCGACAGCAACGGGTTTTTCATCAGCACCAACGAGTTCCCGATCTTCCAGGGGGGCTTCAACGGGGCCCAGATCTACGCCTTCGACAAGGCCGCGCTCGCCGCCGGCACCCTGAAGGTGCAGCGGATCGAGAGCCCTGCCACTCCGCTGGCGGAAGGCATCGCGTACAGCATCCAGCCGGCCATCTCGCCGGCCGTCTCCGAGTGGGCCCCCGAGGCCAACGGCACCGAGTACGCCCTGTCGGCCCTGGACTTCACGGCTAAGCTCGACAACCGGATCGCGTCGTGGGCGTTCACGAACACCGCGTCGCTGACGACTGCTCACCCGGACATCCGGGTGTCCAGCGTAGTGCTCGCCAGCGAGGTGTATGGGCAGCCTCCAGCGGTCCAACAGACGACGGGGCCCTACCCGCTGGGGCAAAGCCTCAAGAACAAACTGAACCTGCTCAACTCCAACGACGACCGTATGCAGCAGGTCGTCTACAGCGGTGGGAGGACCTGGAGCGGCCTGAACACGGTGGTCAAGGCGGACGACGGGCCTACCACCACCGGCATCGCCTACTTCGTGGTGAGGCCGTCGCGGACTTCGGCGACGATCACCTCGCACGGTTACGTCGCGGTGAACCGCAACTCGGTGATGTTCCCGTCGATCGGGGTCACCACAGGGGCGACTCGAGCCGCGATGGTGTTCACCCTGGCGGGGCCGGGTTTTCTACCCGTCCACCGCGTACGTATTGCTCACCACGACAGGCACAGTGACCGGCCCGGTCACGGCGTACGGCGCAGGCGCCCGGCCAGCCGACGGCTTCACCGGCTACCCGCAGTTCGGGGGCAGCGGGGTCGAGCGGTGGGGTGACTACGCCGCCGCGGTCGCCGGCCCGGAGGGCAAGATCTGGATGGCCGCGGAGTACATTCCCGGCACCTTCGGCTACCCGCCCTTCCTCGCCAACTGGGGGACGGCAATCGGCAGCATCTGAGCGCGCCCGGAAGGCCCAGCATCAAACGGTGGCGCCCACACCCCGGCCGAGGTGCGGGCGCCGTCTAGCGACCGCGAGCGGACTAGTCCCGTCGAAGGCATGCAGCAAGTCGGGCGAGGGGTGGCACTCGCCGTGACGCCCCGTCGCCAGCGCCGCCAGACCGCACCGACCACCACGATCTTCATGGCCACTCCCTTGCCGCCGCCGCCCGGCCCCGCTCGACCATCGTCATGGTGGGTTGCAGAATGGGTCGCGGTCTTTGAAGCCAAGGTCGCCGCCTCGCACATGATCAACGACACCACCACGACCCCGGACTATGCAGGGATCCCCACGGCGGTCTTCACCATCCCCGAGCTGGCCCGCGTCGGCCCGCTTCAGTCCGAGGCCCGCGCAGCCGGGATCGACCTCGCCGTCCGCCACTTCGACACCAGAGGCTGGTACTCCGACTACCGAATCGACGAGACCCCTGCAGCCCGGATGGCGGCTTCCACGTCGTTGGAGCCTTGATCGGCTCACGGGCGCTTTCGAAGCAACGCTCTTGACCCGGCATTCGCAGGGGAAGGACTGCGAGGATCGCCTTCGCAGCCTGATGGTGGTGGGCTGTGGGTTGGTGACCGCGGGTGTGACCCTGGGGATGACTGGCGTTGATGCCTTGGGTGCGACTTTTCCGCTCGTGGTTGCTGGCCCCCGGCCCCGCCGGAGGGGCTTGCCTGATCAGGAGCTCGACCACCGGGGCGTTAGCGCCTGGCGTGTGTCATCACAGTCCTGCCGAACCTCCGTCCCGGACCGGAACCACGTCCCACCTCCGGCAAAGGAGAGAAGGCATGACCAGTCTGACCGATCTAGCAGCGGTGGTCGATGTCGTCATCGGGTCGAGACCCACGTCCACACCCACTCAGCAGCCGCTGTCAACGCGGCCACTGGAGGCGTCCTGTCTGACGTCACCATGGAAGCCACCGCGGGGGGCTAGGCCGAACTGGTGGAGTTCGCCAACGTCCAGGCCACACTGCGGGCCTGGGCGCCGACTCCCCTCCCGACCAGTGGACCTATTGGCCTGGGACGGTGTGCCTGCGCACCTACCGTTGCAGGGCCTCGCGCTCCTCGCGGCTGAACTCGATCTTCATCGTGGGTCGACCACGAGGCACCTGCACGCCATCACCGGCTTCTCATGTAGAGGTCACCCACCTCTTCAGAACCAGCCCGACTCGAGAGAATTCCCGAGATCAGAAAAGGGGGCGATGGAACAACCTGACATCACACTAGGCAGTCAGTCTGCGCGGTTCGGGGATCCGGCGCGGCTCTTCGGCTCCCGATCCCGCCACGACCGGTGCGGCCACGGGCACACGCTCGTCGGATGTCTCGACCACTGGCGCCCGTACGACGGTGGAGGCCACCGAGACGTCGGCAGTGCGCTGGCGCGGGACGCGCTGACGCGAGGGGAGGGTCATCTTCTCCTTGACGGGAGATGTCTCTGTCGTCGCGGGGAAACAGATGCCCCAGGCGAGCCAGACCGTGAGGACGAGCGTCATCAGGCTGAGCACCCCGGTCCACTGCGAGAAATAGAAGAGCACGTAACCGCCGTACGGAATGGAGTGGACGACCTCGCCGATCACGTTGGCCGGCTTGGCCACGAAGACGTCGGGTTCGGGGTTGGCGTCACCCTTGGTGCGGACACCACCCGCTGGCCCGACCGCGAAGATTCGGTGGGTGACTACTGGGTTCGAGGTGTCGTAGGGGCGCTCGACGGTGACGACGTCACCCCGGTGGTAGGGGGCCCTGGCGGGAGCGTCGACGATGAGGCTGCCCACCGGCAGCGCCGGGGTCATCGACCCCGTCTTGACCGCGTAAAGGCGGTATCCCTCGTGCCAGGCCACCGCGCCGGTGGCGATGAGCGTGCCGAGGATGACGACGACCGCTCCACCGAGGACCCAGTGCGTCATCCGGGTCCAGGCGGAGCGGGGGACCCGAGCCCCCCACACCGCGCTGCGCATCAGGAGGGGTCGATGCCGTGCTGCGTCGCGACGAGCTTGTAGTCCAGGCCCAGGAGCTGAGCGTTCTGGACGGACTTGAACTTCTCTGACGGCTTGAAGGCGAACGAGAAGACACCATGCTGGTCGGGGCCCAGGCTGTCAACGAGCTTGATCTGCTTGGGCAGCGGGTTACAGGCTGGGTTGCCGGCTCCGGGCGGGCAGGACTGGGCGTTGTCGTTCAGGTTCGCAGACCCGAACTTCTCGGTGCCGTTGCTGGCGACGTGCACCTCGCCGTACGTCCCGAGCGTGTTCAGCGCGTGGAGCTGGTCGGGGTCGGTGAAGACGATCCAGACGTCCTGGTCGTTGACACCCGAGTTGCGGTACTCGGCGGTCTTGCTGTGGGTCTCACCCGGCAGCATCTTGGTGAACACCATGTCGAGACCGCCAACGCCCTCGACCTGGATGTCACCCATGGTTCCGGTGACGTGGTTGGTGTCGGTGCTGTCCTGGAAGTAGGCGCCGGTGCCAGCGACCGAGGCGCCGATGAGGGCGGCGGATCCACCGAGTGCACCGATGAAAGCGGCGATGCGGGCGGTCTTGTTCTTCTGCATGTTGTTGTTCCCCCTAAGAGAATTCATCCACAGCCCGATGCCGTGGCGAGCCGGACGTTAGGGGAGAAAGGGTCTTTCGCAGCATCGAGAGCACCTGGTACGGGACGCAGATGGGCGATCCACCCCTTATAGACATGAAAAGTCAGGGTTTGTCGTTGCGCCTGACAACTAGTCCACCGTGTAACGATTTGGTGACTTCAGGCGGCTATTCAGGTGGTAGCAGGGATCGATCCAGGGTGAGCCGGCGATGAGTTCCGGCTGAGTGCCGGGAGTGGCTCCAATGGCTTCTGCCGGAGCTGTTTGGCAGGCTCGGTTTTGGCCGCGGCTGGCGGGTCAGCACTGAAGGGGGGCGACCTGCTCGTGATCGTGGGTGCCGGCGACCTCCCGGAGGCACGGCACCCGGTGGTGGTGAACCTGGCGATCAGGGAGTTCATGGATCGGCTGATGCCGCCTGCCCCGAAGCGGACGCCATGGCTGTTCGCGCGGGAGCGGTAGCGGCGGGTCCTCTGGAT
>JBKJON010000201.1:0-6103 GCA_046595715.1 Marmoricola sp. | reverse complement strand
GCGCCGAAGCGGTCCTTGAGTGGCGTGATGATCCGGCCACGGTTGGTGTAGTCCTCGGGGTTGGCGCTGGCCATCACGAGCACGTCGAGGGGCAGGCGCAGGACGTAGCCACGGATCTGGATGTCGCGCTCCTCCATCACGTTGAGCATCGCGACCTGGATCCGCTCCGCGAGGTCGGGCAGCTCGTTGATGGCGACGATGCCGCGGTGCGATCGCGGGATCAGCCCGAAGTGGATGGTCTCCGGGTCGCCGAGGCTGCGGCCCTGGGCCACCTTCATCGGGTCCACGTCACCGATCAGGTCGGCCACGCTGGTGTCGGGCGTCGCCAGCTTCTCGGCGTACCGCTCGTCGCGGTGGCGCCAGCCGACCGCGAGGTCGTCCCCCTCCGCCAGAGCCCGTCGCTTCGACTCGTGGATGATCGGCTCGTAGGGGTGCTCGCCGAGCTCGGAGCCCGCGATCACGGGCGTCCACTCGTCCAGCAGGCCGACCAGCGTGCGAAGCAGCCGGGTCTTGCCCTGGCCACGCTCACCGAGGAGCACGACGTCGTGCCCGGCGAGGATGGCCCGCTCGAGCTGGGGGATGACCGTGGTGCTGAAACCGTGCAGGCCGGGCCAGGGGTCGCGGCCCTCACGCAGGGCGTCGAGCAGGTTCGCGCGAAGCTCGTCGCGCAGGGACTTCTGCTCGTGGCCGCTCGCGCGGAGCTGGCCCAGGGTGTTGATGTCAGGTGGGGTCGTCGTCACTCCTTCCACGCTACCCATCCCCTGCAACGGTGGTGTTTCGTGCTGCTGCCGGTTTCGGCCAGGGCGTGCGAGACACTGCTGGACATGAGCCTCGGGACGCCTGCCCGCGCCTGCCCCTGCGGGTCGGCGTCGTCCTATGACGCGTGCTGCGGGCGGCTGCACCGGGGCGAGGGCCAGGCGGGCTCGCCCGAGGAGCTGATGCGCTCCCGCTTCTCGGCGTACGCCGTCGGCGACTCGGACTACGTCTGGCGCACCTGGCACCCCCGCACCCGGCCCGAGCAGGTGAACCCGGACACACGCACCCGCTGGATCGCCCTCGAGGTGCTGGCGGCCACCGGCGACGAGGTGGAGTTCCGCGCGCACTTCGAGGGGCCCGAGGGACGTGGCGACCTGCACGAGCGGAGCCTGTTCGCTCGCCGGGCGGGGCGCTGGTTCTACCTGGAGGCCAGATGAGATCGGTGCTTGTGCGAGGTCGCACCGCCGACGACCTGCCCGCCCTCGTCGAGGTGCTGGCCGAGCAGCAGTTCTCCTCGAGCTACCCGCTGCGCTGGCCACTCCCCTTCCCCGTCGAGCAGTTCCTCGTGCGCCCGCACGAGCGCGCGGCCTGGGTCGCCGAGGTCGACGGCCAGGTCGTCGGCCACGTGTCGGTGATCGGGCCCGACGCCGAGCTCGCACCGGTGTTCGTCGAGGCCGTCGGGACCGACCGCCTCGCGATGGTCGCGGTCCTCTTCGTCGGTCTCACCACCCTCGGCCTCGGGGTGGGCGCCCGGCTGCACGACGTCGCGGTGGCCTGGATCCGCGAGGCGGGATTGGTCCCGGTGCTCGACGTCGTACCCACCCACGACCGGGCGGTGCAGTTCTACCGTCGCCGGGGGTGGCGCGAGATCGGGAGCGCGCGACCGGGCTGGCTTCCCGAGGACCGGCCGGCCCTGATGCTGATGTCACTCGGCCACTGATTCTGGGTCTCGCCACGCACCGACGGTGGACACCGCTGGCGTTTGCCAGCCATCTGGTTTACGTTGTAAGTCTTACGTTGTAAGCCTAGTGTTCGGCGTCCCCATGACCCGACGGCCTGCCACGTGACGACGAAAGGCACACCCATGAAGGACAGCTTGACCAACGCGCTCAGCACGGGGCTGAGCACGATCGCGGACTTCATCCCGAAGCTCGTGATCTTCTTCCTGATCCTGGTCATCGGACTCTTCATCGCCAAGGCGATCGGCAAGGCGCTCGGCGCCCTCCTGGAGAAGGCCGGCTTCGACCGGGCGGTCGAGAGCGGCGGCCTGAAGTCCGCCCTGGAGAAGTCCAAGTTCGACGCGAGCGACATCGTGGCCAAGCTCATCCACTACACCCTGATGCTGTTCGTGCTTCAGCTCGCCTTCGGCGTCTTCGGCCCCAACCCGATCAGTGACCTGCTCACCCAGATCATCACCTTCCTGCCCAGCCTGGTGGTGGCGATCATCATCATCGTCGTCGCCGCGGCCATCGCCGCCGCCGTGAAGACCCTGGTCGAGGGCACCCTGGGCGGACTTTCCTACGGCAAGACCCTGGCCAACATCGCCTCGCTCTTCATCCTGTTCCTCGGCGTGGTCGCCGCCCTCGACCAGGTCGGCGTCGCCACCACGGTCACCACCCCGATCCTGATCGCCATCCTCGCCACGGTGGGTGGCGTCATCGTCGTCGGGGCCGGCGGCGGTCTCATCAAGCCCATGCAGCACCGCTGGGAGTCCTACCTGACCAAGGCCGAGGAGGAGGCCCCTCGCATCCGCGAGCACGCCGCCCAGGCTCCGAGCGTTCGCGAGCAGGCACGCCTGGCCGCCGACAAGGTCCAGCCCGCTGGCCAGTCGTCCTCGATGACTTCCAGGACCGACGTCTACGACGGTCGCGCCCAGCAGTACTGAGACGCCCCGGTCGATCACCGCACGACCCGTGGGGGCCGGCCACCGCTGGCGCCCACGGGTTGTCGCGGACACGACCACGAGGTGTGGCCACGGATAATCTAGTCTCGCCATGACGAGAGGAGTGTGGCCATGTCGAAGCAGCGAGTTCCAGATGCCGACGCCGCAGTCGTGGCAGGAGAGCCACTGCTCTCGTCACGAGTGCCTCTCGACCGTGACCGCATCATCACCGCCGCCATCGAGTTCATCGACCAGCAGGGCCTGCCCGGTCTGACGATGCGACGGCTGGGCGACGCCCTGGGCGTCGAGGCGATGTCGCTCTACCCCTACGTTCCCGGCAAGGAAGATCTCCTCGACGCCGTCGTCGACTCCCTGGTGATGGCCATGGAGATGGACCCCGAGGTGCTGTCGGCCCCCGAGGACGGCTGGCAGGACTTCCTGCAACGACTTGCCCACGGCGTACGCCGGGTCGCCCTCGAGCACCCCAAGGCCTTTCCTCTCGTCGCCTCGCGACCACCGGAGGCACCCTGGCTCCGCCCACCCCTGCGGAGCATCGACTGGGTCGAGTCGTTCCTGGACGGACTGATCTCGGAGGGTTTCACCGACGACTCCGCGGTCGGTGGCTACCGGGCCTTCACCAGCTTCCTGCTCGGCCACCTCCTGCTGGAGGTCGCCACCCACGGCGCCGACGTCGGGCCGCTCGACGTCCTCGACGACGGCTCGCCCGACTACACCGGCCTGGAGAACGCGCCCACGGTCCGGCGGTTGCGCTCCGCCCTGTCCGAGGACCGCGCGGGCGTCGAGTTCGAGGAGGCCCTGGAGAACCTGCTCGACCGGATGGCACTGCTCCGGAGCGAGAACAAGACCGACTGACCGGGCGCTGCGCTGCCGAGCAACACCGAGGACCGCTGACCGGAGCGTGCGGCCGTGTGCCAGTCTTGGCCCGTGCACGCCGGCTCTGTGATAGCGACCGTCCTCGGACTGGTGGTGGCGCTATGACCTATCTCGATCCCGAGGAGACCGCGCGGGTGGTCGAGCTCTCCATGCACTTCGCCCGTGAGGGCATGACCGAGGAGCTCGTCGGCTTCCTCGACCACGGGCTGCCGTCCGACGTCCAGGACACCGAGGGCAACACGCCTCTGATGCTGGCCGCCTACCACGGCCACCCCGCCACGGTGCGGGCCCTCGTCGAGCACGGCGCCGACGTCGACCTGCGCAACAACCGCAACCAGTCGCCCGTGGCCGGCGCCCTGTTCAAGGGCGAGGACGAGGTGGTCCGGCTGCTCATCGGCGCGGGTGCCGACCCCGACGCCGGCACCCCGACAGCACGCGACACGGCGGCGATGTTCGACCGACTCGATCTGCTGGGCTGAGGCACCGATGACGAGCGTCATGGTCGTCGACGGCGCCAACGTCGTCGGCTCGCGTCCTGACGGGTGGTGGCGCGACCGGGCCGCCGCCGCAGCGCGGCTGCACGGTCGCCTCGCCGTCGCGGACACGTCGTACGACGAGATCGTGCTGGTGCTCGAGGGCCAGGCGAAGGGGGGTGTCCCACGTGGTCGCGACGGTCACCTGCGCACCGTCCACGCGGCCAGGGACGGCGACGCGAGCATCGTCAAGGAAGCGGCCGCGGCCAGGGAGAAGAGCCAGGACGTCGTCGTGATCACCGCCGACCGGGCGCTGGCGATGAGGGTCGAGGTGCTGGGCTGCCGGACCATGAGCCCGACCTGGCTGTTGGCCCTCATCGTGGGTTGAGCGGGCGTCACCAGCCCTGGCTGCGCTTGAGCCGGATCACGGAGGCGAGGTCGAGCTCGTTGTCCTCGCGCCACCGCACCAACCGGCGCCGGTCGTGCTCGCGCTCTTCGGCCGACGCGGACGACCGCTCGTGGTGCCAGCGAAGCGCGTCCTCGGCGTAGGCCACCCAGGCGATCGGTCGCGCGGACCGGATCGCCTCGAGCGCCTCGACGGCGTCCCACCCCTGGGCCAGCAGCACCGCGAAGCCCAAGGACGGACCCCGGTTGATCCCCATGTGGCAGTGGGTCAGCACCGTGCCGCCCTGGTCGAGGGCCTCCAGGGCCCACCCCACGCCGACGTCGAACCAGACGCCGGGGACCTGCTGCCCGGCGTCGTCCATGCCGTGGTGGAGATAGGCGATCCCCGGGGCGGTCTCGAGCACCCAGAGCTCGTCGGTCCACTCGATGCGCGCGTCGACGACGTGGGTCACGCCGACCCTGACGAGCTCATCGAGCTGGCTGGCAGCCAGCGCACTGTCGCGCGTGTCGAGGTCACCACCCACGAGGAGGTGGGGGGTGACGAAGGCCGCGTCGGCGGCGGCGAGGGTGGGAACGGGTCGGTGGCTCATCTCCTGGAACCTATGCGGTGCCACCGACAGTCGGGGTCAGTGACCGCCGAGCGCCACCGCGGCCTCAGAGACGACACGCTCGAGGGTCTGGGCCGCCTCCGGCAGCACACCCCTGTCCACCTGCCCACCGGCCGGGGCGTGGACCGGGTGATCCCCGGGATCCTGTCCGGCGCCGTCGTGGCTGCCCGGGTCGGTCTGGTCGCCGGGTGGGCTCTCGCTGCTGCCGTCACCCTGGTGGTCACCTCCGGCACCAGGTGTCGCGCTCGGATCCTCACTCGGGTCGGGCTCCGGCCCGGACGAGGGACCGCCCGTTGCTCCCTTCTGGGGAGCCTTGGGTTCAGCGACGACCGGGTCATGGCCCTTGTCCGGCTTCTGCCCGTGGTCGACATCCTTCTTCGGGGGTGTGGCTGGGGCCTTGGACGGAGCTTTGGACGGGGCCTTCGGCGGGGCCTTCGATGGGGCCTTGGACGGGGGCTTGGACGGGGGCTTGAACGGGCCGGTCGAACCGCTCCCGAAGCCCTGAGAGGAGCCCTGCCAGGAACCTCGGGGCTCGCCCTCACCGGCGCCGCTCTCACTGTGCAGGGCCAGCGCCGACTTCACTATGAAGGCGGGGACGGCACTCGGACTGGCAGTCGCCGTCCTCGGGCCTCGCGGGACGGGGGTGGACATCGTCGCCGGGCGTTGCGTACGAGGCTGGCCGGACCTGGACACGCGCTTTTGAGAAGCTTCCCGGCCGTCACTCAGCGAGCGCGAGCCCTCCGTGACGTCCGACATCGCACGACGGTCCTCGGACGGCCGGTGCTTGCCGGCGGTGCGAGCGTTGTGGGCCCCGGCGCCAAGGGCTCCCCGACCCTTCGCGAAGCGTGTGCGGGGCTCGGGGAAGTGGAAGGGCAGGTAGTGATGTGAGAAGTCCGAGACCTGACTCTGCCACGGGCTGGGGAGGGTGTTGGCGGCGGCCGAGAGCCCGGTGGCGCCCACCCCCGAGATCGCGAGCACGACGGCGCCGGCCAACGCTCCCCGCTTGCGACCGGGGCGACGCCGGGGCCTCGTCCGGGCGACCCGTCCCGGCGCCGGCTCGACGCACGGACCCTCGCCGAACAGGG
>JBKJON010000085.1:0-7263 GCA_046595715.1 Marmoricola sp. | reverse complement strand
GCCGTGGTCACCTTCGACCACGAGCACGTGCCGACCGACCACCTGCACGCCCTCGAGTCGTCGCTGGCGGTCCGGCCCGGGCCGGACGCGCTGGTGCACGCGCAGGACAAGGGCGTGATGCGCACCCGGCTGGCCGCGCTGGGCGTCCCCTGCCCGCGCAACGCCATCGTCTCCTCGGTCGCGGACGTCGTGTCCTTCGGTCTCCCGTGCGTCCTCAAGACCACCCGGGGCGGGTACGACGGGAAAGGGGTCTGGTTCGTGTCCTCCGAGGCCGACTGCGCCGCCGCGTTCGAGAACGGCGCCGAGATCCTCGCCGAGGAGCGGGTCGACTTCCGCCGTGAGCTCTCCGCCCTGGTCGCCCGGTCGCCCTCCGGTCAGGTGGCCGCCTGGCCGGTGGTCGCCTCGACCCAGCGCGACGGCATCTGCCACGAGGTGATCGCGCCCGCCCCCGACCTCGATCCCGGGCTGGCGGTGCGGGCGCAGCAGATCGCGATGGAGATCGCCGGTGAGCTCGGCGTCACGGGGGTCCTGGCGGTCGAGCTGTTCGAGACCCACTCCGGCGAGGTCCTCGTCAACGAGCTCGCCATGCGCCCGCACAACACCGGGCACTGGACGCAGGACGGCGCGGTCACCAGCCAGTTCGAGAACCACCTGCGGGCCGTGCTCGACCTGCCGCTCGGAGCGCCCGAGGCACGTGTGCCCTGGACGGTGATGGTCAACATCCTCGGCGGTGCCCGGCAGACCGGCCACCTCTACGACGGTTACCCCCACGCCATGGCCCGCGACCCGCGGCTGCGCGTGCACCTCTACGGCAAGCAGATGCGGCCCGGGCGCAAGGTGGGCCACGTGAACGCCTACGGGGACGATCTCGACGACTGTCTGGAACGGGCGCGTCATGCGGCAGCATGGTTCGCAGGCGACCTCGGTGAGGAGAGCGAATGAGCGACCAGTCCGCGAGCGTGCGCGTCGGCATCGTGATGGGGTCCGACTCGGACTGGCCCGTCATGAAGGCGGCGGCCGAGGCGTGCGAGGAGTTCGGTGTCGGCTACGAGGCCGACGTCGTCTCCGCACACCGGATGCCCGAGGAGATGCTCGCCTACGGCCGTGAGGCAGCCGGCCGGGGCCTGCAGGTCGTCATCGCCGGCGCCGGGGGAGCGGCGCACCTGCCCGGGATGCTGGCCGCGGTCACGCCGCTGCCCGTCATCGGCGTACCGGTCCCGTTGAAGTACCTCGACGGCATGGACTCCCTGCTCTCCATCGTGCAGATGCCCGCCGGCGTCCCCGTGGCGACCGTCGCGGTGGGCAACGCCCGCAACGCCGGGCTGCTCGCCGTGCGCATCCTCGCCGTAGGCGACCCTGACCTGCAGCAGAAGATGGTCGACTTCCAGTCCGACCTGCGCGACTCTGCCCACGCCAAGGGCAGCACCGTGCGCGACGCCTCGACCAGCCCCCGGCGTACCGGCTTCTGAGGCCCGCCCGGCCGCACGTGCTCGGACCTGGGCTAGCCCAGCGGTTGGACCGTTGTCCCACGGACCGGGCACCGCTCTACCGTGGAGGGGTATGCACCCGTCAAGCCTCGGAGGGAGCAACGTAATGCCGTCGACCTTCTCGGGAGACGCGGTTCGCCTCGGCACACCCGCGTCCTATGACGCCCGCGCTGCCGCCGCCCCCTCCGACCGGGGTCGGCCAGGCGATCCTGACGCCGTCACGGCAGCCAGCACCGAGACGCTGGTCGCGGCCCTCGAGGACAGCGGCCTCGCTCTCCTCGCCCGCGTCGACCTGGCCCGTGCCCCGGGGGAGCGCGCCCCTCCACCCTCCGACCACCCCGAGAAGGTCGCGATCGAGGTCGACGTCGCTGCCGGACAGGACGCGGTCGTGCTGCTGGAGCGCCACGGCGTCTACTCCTGGCACCTGCCGGTGAACCCCGCGCAGCGGAACCGGGCGCTGGAGCCGGGGCCGCGCACGGCCAGGTTCGAGGTCGTCCTGGGCCGCCGAGCGACACCGGGTGCACCCCGTCATGAGCGCCTGCTGGGCGACCTCGCGGGGAGCCATGCGCAGGTGCTGGCCTTCCGGTTCGCGGCGCCGGTCCTCCTGGAGAACGCCGTCGCGGTGATGGAGGCGCACATCCGTCCGGGGCTGGTCCAGATCGCTGACCCCGACGTCTCGAGCTGGAGGCACTTCGAGACCCTCGACCAGCTCCACCTCCCCGTCGACCGTCAGGTGCGGCTGCTGCTCCTCGTGCACGGAACCTTCTCCTCCACGGCGGGCACGTTCGGTGCACTGACCGCGGAGCCGAACGGGACCGGGTTCCTGCGGAGCACCATCGCGGCCTACGACGCGGTCATCGGCTTCGACCACAAGACGCTCAGCCTCGACCCGCGGCAGAACGCCGAGGACCTGGTCAAGCGTCTACGGACGCACCACCCGGACCGAGAGGTGGTCGTCGACGTCATCACCCATGGCCGTGGTGGGCTGGTGACGCGTGCGTTCGTCGAGGAGGTGCTGCCCGGTTCCGGCTGGCCGGGGACGGTGGACGTCGCGATCTTCGTCGCGCCCGCCAACGCGGGCACCCACCTGGCCGATCCCGAGCGTCGGGTCGACCTGGTGGACCTCTACACGAACCTCGCCTCGGTGAGGATGCGAGGCCTCGCCCTCCTTCCTGGGACGGCGTCCCTCGCCACCGTCGTGGCGGGAACCGTCAAGGGGATCGGCGCGTTCGTGAAGTACCTCGCCTCCTACGCCGTCGAGGGTGACGACGTCCCCGGGCTCACAGCGATGGTGCCGCGTGGCACGTTCGTCGACGACCCCGACCGGACCCCGCCGGGAGCCCACTGGTACGTCGTCACGTCGAGCTTCCGCGTCGCGCTGTTCGACGACCACCACGCGCCGCCGGAGTTCCCGAGGGAGCTCGTCGCGCAGCTGGAGGAGGGCCTCGTCGACCGGCTGCCGGAGGGGGAGAACGACCTCGTCGTGGGCACGTCCTCGATGTCCGCGATCGGCCGGACAGGGGGCTCGTCCGTTGGCGACACCCTCGCCCTCGGCGAGAACGGCGCGGTCTACCACACCAACTACTTCGACCAGCCTCGCGTGCTCGAGACGGTCGCCGGCTGGCTGCCACTCGGCCTGGGGGCAGGGGGTGGGCCCGAGACGGCCGCGCTCGAGCTGGCCGAACGACAGCCTTCCTTCGCCGACCCCTTTCCGGAGGCGATGGAGGCGTTTCCGGAGGCACCCGGTGACGCCGCCATGCCGGGTAGCGACATGCGTGAGGAGGTTCAGGGAGCGCTGATCGCCGCCCGGTCCGCGCGACGGGAGGCACCGTTGGTGCCGGCCCAGCGCGTGCCTACCCGCGAGACCTCGGCCAGCATCGCCGCGGAGATGCCGGCGCACGTCGTGGCGGGGACGGAGTTCGCGGTGCGCATCCGTCTCTCGCGGTCGCCCGCCAGAGCGATGGGCGGCCAGGCCCAGGCCGGGGCAGACGTCTCCGTCGACCCGCAGCGACCGCTCAGCGTCCAGGTGTACGGGAAGTCGAACGCGGAGGCCCTGACCCCGGACACCGACGCGCTCGAGCTGGCGGACGGGGACGGTGCGAGCGAGGTGAGGCTCCGGGCGATGACGCTCGCGGCTGGACCGGCCGTGGTGATGATCGTCGTCCGGCAGGGGCGGGTGCCGGTCGCGACGCTCAGTCTCGGCACGAACGCCGTGAGCCAGGAGCACGTGGACACCATGCCCCTGGGCACCTCGACGACCGCCGGAGTACGGCTCGGTGTCGACGCCCCCGAGATCGAGGGCGTGCCCTGCATCGACATCGTCGAGCGCGAGCTCCCGAACGGCTCGGTGATCTACCAGTACGCCGTACGCCTCCTCCCGGACCAGCCCGCGGCCACGTTCGAGTCGAAGCCGGTCACGGACCGGGTACGCCGGGTCGGCAGGATCCTCGACGTCGTCGCGCAGATCTGGCAGCAGCCCGACCAGGACCCGCACGAGCGGGAGCGTCAGCTCCAGGACATCGGTGCCGAGATGTTCGACGAGCTGTTCCCCGAGGAGATGCGGGAGCACCTGTGGAGGCACCGGGAGTGGGTGAAGGACCTCATCGTCTACACCGACGAGCCGTACGTGCCCTGGGAGCTGGTCCACCTGGACCCGCCGAAGGGCCCTCGTCCTGCCAAGCCGCGCTTCCTGGCCCAGACCGGCCTTGTACGCTGGCACCTGGACAGCTTCCCGCCGCGCGAGATGCAGGTGCGCCACGACCACGCCAGGTCGCTCTGCCCGGACTACCGCGACCCGCGCTTCATGCTGGTCGAACCCCTGCGGGAACAGGAGTTCCTCGAGGAACGGCTCGGCACGAAGGTGGTGACGGCCACGCCGGCGGGGGTGCGGTCGCTGCTGCGCTCCGGGTCCTTCGACCTGCTGCACTTCTCGGGCCACGGCGCCGTCGACCCCGACGACACCCTGGACGCCAAGCTGCTGCTGCGTGGTCGCAGGCGAGGCAGCACGGTGGACCCGGAGTACCTCGCCGCCACCACGGTGAGCGCGAACGCCGCCTGGAGACGGCGCGACGAGAAGGGTCCGCTCGTCGTACTCAACGCCTGTCAGGTCGGCCGTCCTGGTGAGCTGGTCACCACCGTCGGAGGCTTCGCGCGCGCCTTCCTCGACGCCGGCGCCTCGGCGTTCGTCGCGTGCCTGTGGTCGGTGCAGCAGGAGCCGTCGCCCCTGTTCGTGGAGAAGCTCTACGAGGAGCTTCTCGCCGGCACCCCGATGGGCCGGGCCAGTGCTCGGGCCCGGGAAGCGACGCGCCGGGCGGGCGACGCGACGTGGCTCTCCTTCGTCGTCTACGCCCGACCGGACGCGGTGCTCGTCCGATCCTGAGCCGGCGCCCGGTGGTCGAGCGGGGGCTCCTCGGTGAGGCAGCGGCGGGTGATCACGACCGCGAGCACCCCCAGCAGGACGGCGAGCCCGAAGCCCGACAGGTAGGACGTGTGCTGGTCGACCAGGAACCACCGCACGAACACCGCGCCGACCAGGCCGGCGGCGATGCTCTGCCCGAGCGCGTCGCTCATCTGGATGGCGGCGCCGCTCTCGCCCTGCCGTCCGGCAGGGGCAAGGTCCAGCGCCAGGGTCGACATCAGCGGCGTCGCGAGGCCCATCCCGACCGCCATCACGGTGAACCCGACGGTGGCGACCACCGCGGCCGGGACCGCCAGGTGGTCGATCGGCACCAGGGCCAGCGAGATCACTGCTCCGCCGAGCAGGGCCACCGCGCCGGCGCGCAGGAGTCCCTCGAAGGTCTCCGGCCTCCCGTGCCTCCCGGAGTACGACGACCCCACCGTCCAGCCCAGGGCGCCCACCATCATCACCAGCCCGGTCATCGTGGGAGACAGGCCACTCTCGTCCTGCAGGACCAGCGGCAGGAACATCGCGACACAGGCGAAGGCGCCGCCGAAGACCCCGCGGGCGGCCACGACGGCGGGGAGCCCACGAGCAGCGCGGGCCGTGCCCTGGGGCAACAGGTGTCCCATCGCGACGACCACGACCACCAGCCCACCGATGAGCAGCACGCTCGTGCCCGGGCCGCTCCCGTGGCCGGCCACGTGCAGCGCGACCACGCCCACCGCCGCGACCACGGCGTACGTCGGACGGCGTCCCCACGCCACGGACGAGTCGCGCACCGCCAACCGGCGCCCCATGGCGACTCGCACGACGAACGTGCTCACGGCAGCGAAGGCGGCCACCACCAGGAACACCGACCGCCAGCCGAACAGGTCCACCAGGGCGCCCGCGATGAACGGTCCCGCGATGGACGGTAGGACCCAGGCGGTCGCGAAGAGCGAGAACACCCGTGTGCGCAGGTGTGAGGGATAGGCGTCGGCCACCGCGACGTACATCGCCGTCAGGGCCGCGCCGCAGCCCAGGCCCTGGAGCAACCGGCCGCCCACGAGGATCTCCATGGTCCCGGCGAACCCCGAGACCAGGAGCCCGGCGACGAAGCCCAGCCCGCCGACCGTGAGGGGAAGCCCCGGTCCACGGGCGTCGCTCCAGGTGCCGCCGACGACCATGCCGACGATCGCGGCGGTCAGCAGCCCGACCACGGCGATCGGGTAGAGCGTCTGGCCGTTCAGGTCCCGGGCGACGCTCGGCATCGCCAGGCTCACGGCCACCGCCTCGAAGGCGAACATCGTCACCAGCGCCAGCAGGCCGAGCGTGATGGTCCGGTGCTCCCGGTCGAAGGCGCGCTCCGCTACCCGCGCCGGCGTCGTGGTCATGGGGTCATGAAACAACCTCAACTATGGTTCAGGTCAACTGGATACTTCGAGGCTGCTGACCCCGGGCGAGCTCTCCGAGCGATCGGGGCTGGCCGTCTCGGCGCTGCACTTCTACGAGCGCGAGGGGCTGATCGAGAGTCGGCGCACGACGGGGAACCAGCGTCGCTACACCCGCGACTCGTTGCGCCGGGTCGCCTTCATCCGCACCTCGCAGCGCGTCGGGGTGCCGCTCGCGCAGATCCGCACGGCGCTCGCGACGCTGCCCTCGGGTCGCACCCCCACGAAGAAGGACTGGACGCGGCTCTCCCGGGCCTGGCGCGTGGACCTCGACCACCGGATCGCCCAGCTGGAGAAGCTGCGGGACACCCTGGACGGGTGCATCGGCTGCGGGTGTCTGTCGTTGAGGTCCTGCGCCCTGCGCAACTCCGAGGACCACCTGGCCGACGAGGGAAGCGGGGCGCACATCCTCACGGTCGACTGAGCCAGCCATCGCGTGCGGGTCAGTCACCACGCACCCGGCCGCGCATCTCCTTGACCTGCGAGCGTCGCTTCTTCCCCTCGATCCGGCGGCGTTGTGAGCCCCCGGTGGGCTTGGTGGGCACGCGCGGGAGCGGCGGTGGGGCGAGCGCCTCGCGGAGCTGGTCGGCCAGCCGTTGGCGCGCGGCGACGCGGTTGCGATGCTGGGAGCGGTGCTCGGAGGCGGTGACGACGATGCGGTCCGCGCCGAGGATGCGCCGCGCACGTTCGCGCATCCTGTCGTTCAGCGCGGCCGAGGCGGACAGGTCGAGGACCACCTCGACCCGGCTCTTGGTGGTGTTCACGGACTGGCCGCCGGGGCCCGAGGACTTCGAGAACTGCTCGAAGATCTCCGAGGCGGGCACGACGAGCCCGTCAGGGATTCCCGGTCCTGGCCGCAGGACGAGGTCACGACCGGGGGTCGGGTCGGGTTTCGGCACGCTCCACCATCGCAGACGGGTCGGGTCGCCGCTGTGGCATCTTCTAC
>JBKJON010000562.1:0-5114 GCA_046595715.1 Marmoricola sp. | reverse complement strand
CTGAGCGAGACCGCCCACGGCGTACGCGCGGCCGGCGACCCCGACCAGGTCGTGGAGACAGTCGGCCTGTGCGGCGGCGCGGGCGACTTCCTGCTCGACCGGGCCAGGGCCCTGGGGGTGGACGTCTACCTGACCTCCGACCTGCGCCACCACCCGGCCTCCGAGCTGCGTGAGCACGGTGCCCCGGCGCTGGTCGACGTGGCCCACTGGGCGGCCGAGTCCACCTGGCTGCCCGTGCTCCAGCGTCGCCTGACCGACGCACTGGGAGATACGGTGGAGGTCCGTGTCTCACGCACGAACACCGACCCGTGGACCTTCCGGGTCTGAGATCCACAACTACATCAGGAGAATCCTCTGAAAGCCGACCCGTTCGTCCAGCTCAAGCTGCTCGACGTCCAGGAGCTCGACTCCCGGATCGACCACCTGAACCACCAGCTGACGTCGATCCCGGAGTCGAAACAGCTCCGTGAGCTCGCCGGTCGTCGTACGACGGTGGACAACTCCGTCCGCGACCTGCGCATCGAGGTCGACGACCTCACCCGCGAGCAGAAGCGCGCCGACGCCGACGTGGAGCTGGTCAAGACCCGGCGCACGCGTGACCAGGGCATGATCGACTCCGGTCAGGTCAAGGACCCCAAGGCGCTCGAGCGCATGCTCGGTGAGCTCGAGTCGCTGCGTCGTCGCATCACCTCGCTCGAGGACACCGAGCTCGAGGTGATGGAGCAGCTCGAGACCACGCAGGCCGCGCTCGACGAGCGGTCGGCCGAGCTGGCGGACATGGAGACCGAGGAGCACGATCTCCGCGCCACCTTCGACCAGAAGTCGGGCGACCTCCAGGTCGAGCTGACAGCGGTCGAGGCCGAGCGGGTCACCACCGCGTCCGGGATCCCCGAGGACCTGATGAAGCTCTACGAGAAGCTGCGGGCACAGAAGGGCGGCGTGGGCGCAGCGGCTCTTCGCCGTCGCGCGTGCGAGGGCTGCCGGCTGACCCTGAACGCCTCCGACCTCGGGATCATTGCCAAGAAGCCGACCGACGAGGTCGTGCGCTGCGAGGAGTGTGACCGGATCCTGGTGCGTGTCGGGGAGTCCGGGCTGTGAGCTCCGGCCCCTCGCCCAAGCGCGGTTGGGGACCTTCGCTGGCCAAGCCCACGACCCTCGTCCTGGTCCGGCACGGCGTCACCGACTCCACCCTGGGCAAGCTGTTCTCCGGGGGGTTGGCGAGCAGCAACCCACCCTTGAACGACACCGGCCGGGAGCAGGCCCGCGCCACCGGGGAGTGGTTGGCCCCGCTGGCGGACACGTTCGACGCCCTGGTGAGCTCGCCGGTGCGACGCACGCGCGAGACCGCGGAGGTGCTGGCGAGGTTCCTCGACCTCGAGATCGCGGAGGAGCCCGGCATCGCGGAGATGGAGTTCGGGACCTGGGACGGGATGAGCTTCACCGAGGTGCACGAGAAGCACCCCGACGAGCTGTCCTCGTGGCTCGGCGATCTCGAGTCCGCGCCCCATGGCGGCGAGAGCTTCCGGACGGTCGAGAAGCGGGTCCTGGAGGGTCGCGACCGCCTCGTCTCGTCGTACGCCGGGCAGACCGTGGTCGCGGTCAGCCACGTGACGCCGATCAAGACCCTGGTCGCGCACGCGCTCGGGGCTCCGCTGGACGCGGTCTACCGGATGGAGCTCGCGCCGGCGTCGGTCACGGTGATCTCCTACTTCATGGGCGGTCCGGACACCGACCTGCCGATGGCCAACCTGCGGCTCTACAACGCCAGGCCGAGCGAGATCGTCATCTAGCCAGGCTCGCCACCACGAACGGGGTGCCGACGCACGGGGTGACCTGCCAGCGGGTCGACACGGGGGCCTCGGCGGCCAGCTCGCGGATCAGGTCGCCGGTGACCCAGTCACCGCCGGGACAGGCGACCACCCGGCCGGACCGGTTGACCACGACGCTGCCGTCGTCGAGCCGCCCGGCGGCGTCCACCACCTCGAACAGGTGCTGCTCGAACCAGCGCGCCAGCACGTCGACGCCCGCAACGCCCAGGAACCGGTCGTCGGCGGTCATCGGTGCGGTGAAGGTGAGGGTGTAGGAGTCGGTGCAGAGGTAGTCGACGTAGGGCCCGGTGATCGCGCGCCGGCCGGTGCGTTGCGGCCCCTCGAACCAGCTCAGCGTCGTGTAGTCCCGAAAGGAGACCGAGTCGGGGTTGAGGTCGATCGCGAGCCGGTGGGCTCTGGTGGGGTCGTCGTCGGGACCGGCGAGCCACCACTCCAGCCAGTAGGGATCGTCCAGCAGCACGCGGGGCGTCACCACCACCCCGGCACCTGCCAGCGGTGGGTCGGTGGTGGTCAGCAGGTCGAGGCAGTGCTGCTCGATGGCGAGGTCGGCCCGCCGCGGTGCGTCGACGGCCAGCGGGCCGGTCGCCAGGGCAGCGATCGTGTGGACCTCGCCGAAGCGCTGCTCGCAGAACCTGGTGACCTCCTCGGCCAGCACGCGTGCCGGATCCCTCACCGGTGTCTCCTCGCCTCGTGGTGCAGCGGGCGCAGTGCCTGGACGAGCTGGTGGACGTGCTCCTCGATCAGCGACCGCGCCAGATCGCCGTCCCCTTGCGCGACGCACCGGGTGAGACTCTCATGTGAGCGGGCGGCGTCCTCGATCGAGTCCGCGTGCGCGTGAGCGAGCCACAGCAGGGGGCCGATCTCGGCCTGGAGCACGATCTCCTCGCGGGCCAGTCGTGCGGACTGCGCCGCCACGGCCAGCTCGAGGTGGAAAGCGCCCTCGGCACGGAGCCAGTCACTGGCCATCTGCCCGTCACGGACGGCCGGGGCCAGCGTCTCGAGCCGGAGGACGTCCGATGCGTCCGCGCGCCGCGCCGCCAGGGCAGCGCAGGTGCCGCCGACGGCCGCGTAGTGGTCGCCCAGGTCGCGGAGCTCCCCCTGGCCGAGGTGGCGGAGGCGTTCGAGCAGGGCTGACCGGCCACCGTCAGCGGGGGAGCACACGAAGGACCCGCCGCGCCGTCCGCGGCGGGTCCGGATGAGTCCCGCCCGCCGCAGGCTGCCCAGCGCCTCACGCACGGTCACCGTAGCCACCCCCAGGCGGTCGGCGAGCTCGGTCTCCGACGGGAGGGTCAGACCGTCCGGGAGCACCCCGAGGCTGATCGCGTCGGTGAGCCGGCGGGTGATGACCTCGGCCCTGCCGGCGGTCTCGAGGGGCGCGAAGACGGCGGCGTAGGTGCCCAGGCCCATCGACAGGTCCGCCATCTCCCACCTCGTCTCGCTTGGTCACCATGCCCCGGATGTCGGTGGGGCAGCGCTCAGGCAACGATCTGAACACGAGGCTTGCCGTCCAAACATATGGGGCCATAGGTTTTGACCGCCAGGGTGAAGCTACCCGGCGAACCGCCAGTCAGGCCGCAGCCCAAGGAGGCACATGTCCTCGTCGGCGATGACCGACCCCCGCCCCGGGGACACGGCGTCCAGGAGTGCTGCCATTCGCCTCAGCGGTCTGCGCAAGGAGTTTCCAGGCAGGCCGCCCGTCGTGGCCGTCGCGGGTGCGGACCTGACGATCGGGTCGGGTGAGTTCTTCTCGATGCTCGGCCCCTCCGGCTCGGGCAAGACCACGGTGCTGCGGATGATCGCGGGCTTCGAACGACCCACGTCCGGCTCGATCGAGCTGGCCGGCGAGGACGTGACGGATCGTCCGCCGTACGCACGCGACGTGAACACGGTCTTCCAGGACTACGCACTGTTCCCGCACATGAGCGTGCAGGAGAACGTCGAGTACGGCCTGCTGGTGAAGAAGGTCGGCAAGACCGAGCGTCGTGAGCGGGCCGGAGAGGCGCTCGAGCAGGTGCGGCTGTCGGACAAGGGCGATCGCCGCCCGACGCAGCTCTCCGGCGGCCAGCGGCAACGCGTCGCGCTGGCTCGCGCGCTGGTCAACCGGCCCAGCGTGCTGCTGCTCGACGAGCCGCTCGGTGCCCTCGACCTCAAGCTGCGGGAGCAGATGCAGGTGGAGCTCAAGGAGATCCAGCGGGAGGTCGGCATCACCTTCCTGTTCGTGACCCACGACCAGGACGAGGCCCTCACGCTCAGCGACCGGATCGCCGTCTTCAACGAGGGGCGCATCGAGCAGGTCGGCACCGCACGCGAGATCTACGAGCAGCCCGCCAACGTCTTCGTCGCCGGTTTCGTCGGCACCTCCAACCTGCTCCGCGGCGAGCACGCCGAGCGGGTGACCGGGAGACGCGGCACCTTCGGCATCCGCCCCGAGAAGCTCTCGGTCGTGAGCCGGGGCACGGATCTTCCGGACGCCGTCACGTCGGCCGCAGGCACCCTCGCCGAGGTCGTGTACGCCGGCCCGGTGACCCGCTTCGTCGTCGACCTCGAGGGCGGCGGGCGACTGATCGCGCTGGAGGAGAACGGGCACAGCACCACCCACGACGGGCTCCACCGCGGCGATGCCGTGAAGCTGATGTGGCACCGCGAGCACCTCATCGAGGTGCCCGAGGAGAACAGCACGACCGACGACCCATCCACCGCACAAAGGAGTTCCTCGTGAGGACGTTCACCAAGCTCGGCGCCGTGTTCGCATGCGCCACCCTGGCCCTGACGGCCTGTGGGTCCGACAACGGTTCGGCGAAGAAGGGGTCGGGTGGGTTCGCCGTGCCCGACCTCAAGCCCCTCGACAAGCTGGGTGAGGGCGAGGGGGAGGTCAGCGTCCTGGCGTGGCCCGGCTACGTCGAGGACGGCAGCAACGACCCTGCGGTCGACTGGGTCTCCGACTTCGAGAGCGAGTCCGGTTGCAAGGTGACGATCAAGACCTTCGGCACCTCCGACGAGGCCGTGCAGCTGATGCGCACCGGCCAGTACGACATCGTCTCGGCCTCCGGCGACGCCACCTTGCGGATGATCGCGGCCGGTGACGTCGAGCCGATGAACACCGACCTGATCACCAACTACAAGGACATCTTCGACAGCCTCAAGGACCAGAAGTGGAACTCGGTCGACGGGCAGATGTACGGCGTCCCGCACGGCCGCGGTGCGAACCTGCTGATGTACAACAAGGACAAGGTCTCGCCCGCCCCCGACTCGTGGTCCGCGGTGTTCGACGACAGCTCCGCCAAC
>JBKJON010000411.1:0-21562 GCA_046595715.1 Marmoricola sp. | reverse complement strand
GCCCTCAGGTGGCGTTGGTGAAGTCGATGGCCAGCGCACTGTGCATCGGCGGCGGTGGTTCGGTCGGCCGTGAGGGACCCATCGTCCAGATCGGTTCCGCACTGGGCTCGTGGGTGGCGCAGCTCGCGCGCCTCGACGAGCACCGGATCCGACTCCTGGTGGCGTGTGGTGCGGCCGGGGGGATCGCGGCGACCTTCAACGCGCCACTCGCCGGCGTGTTCTTCGCCATGGAGCTCATCTTGGGACAGTGGGTCGCTGAGTCCTTCGGCATGGTCGTCATCTCCTCGGTGACCGCGAGCGTGGTGGGCCGGGCGATCCTTGGCAACGACCCCTTCCTCCGGCTGCCTGCGTTCCATGTCGATCACCTGGTGCAGTACCCGTTGTTCGCGGTGCTGGGGATCGTGGCCGGCCTCTTCGGGGTCGGCTTCTCACGAGTTCTCTACGCGATCGAGGACGGTTGCGACTGGCTCTGGCGTGGACCGGAGTGGCTGCGCCCGGCCGTCGGTGGCCTCTTCCTGGGCGCCGTGCTGCTCGTCCTGCCGCAGATGTACGGCGTCGGGTACCCCGTGCTGGGAGATGCCGTCGCCGGGCGGTACACGATCGTGTTCCTGTGTGTGCTGCTGGTCGGGAAGGTGGTCGCGTGCAGCCTGACCATCGGTATCGGTGGGTCAGGCGGGGTCTTCGCGCCCAGCCTGTTCTGCGGCGCCATGCTGGGTGCTGCCTTCGGTGCAGTGGCGCAGGCGGTTGCACCGGGCTCGGTGGGTTCACCGGGCGCCTACGCTCTGGTGGGCATGGGGGCCCTGTTCGCCGGGGCTGCCCGGGCGCCGATCACCGCTGTGGTGATCTTGTTCGAGCTGACGGGGGAGTACACCATCATCCTGCCGCTGATGCTGGCCATCGTCCTGGCCACCGGTGTGAGTCACCTCGTCTCCCACGACACCGTCTACACCCGCAAGCTGCTGCGCCGCGGCATCGACCTGGACGAGCCGGCTGATCACAAGCTGCGCCGGCAGCTCGTCTCGTCGGTGATGGGGGTCCCGCCCGCTGCTCTCGAGGAGACCATCGATGTGCGCGTCGCGGCCACGGTCTTCGCCGAGACCGGCGCGGCAGCGCTCCCGGTGAGCGACACCAGCGGTCACTTTCTCGGTGTGCTGGCCTCGTGCGACGTCATGGACGTGCTCGCTGCTGACGAAGACGTGGAGATCGTCGCGATCGTGCGGGGTGACCGCCTGCGACCCGACGCGCCGGTCCGTGATGCGCTGCACCAGCTCGACGGCGGCGCCTCTGCGGTGGCCGTGACGACCGAGGCCGGGAGACTCGTGGGCTGGGTGACCCATCGCGACGTCCTGGCGGCCCTCAGCTCCTGACCGGGCCCATCTCGTCGACGAAGCCGGTCCTGACCAGTCATGCGAGGAGGAAGTAGCGCAGGGCCACGTATCCCCAGGCGATCGTGATGGTGACCGTGGCCACCACCAGGCCGTACTTGGTGAACGTCCAGAAGCTGATGGGGTGAC
This sequence comes from Marmoricola sp., assembly GCA_046595715.1. Classification (GTDB taxonomy): domain Bacteria; phylum Actinomycetota; class Actinomycetes; order Propionibacteriales; family Nocardioidaceae; genus Marmoricola. The sequence goes on along the minus strand of JBKJON010000411.1, from coordinate 20,048 downwards.
CGTTGCGGGCAGCGATGCCGAGCACGACGACATTGGCACTGGCGCCGACGGCGGTCGCGTTCCCGCCGAGATCGGCGCCCAGCGCGAGTGACCACCAGGCGGCGCCGGAGCCCGGAGCCCCCTTGCCCGCGCTGACGAGGTCAGCGACCAGGGGCGACATCGTCGCGACGTAGGGAATGTTGTCCACGATCCCCGACAGGACTCCGGAGGCGCCGAGCAGCACGGTGGACGCCAGGAAGTAGCGCCCGTCGACAGCGCTGGTGGCGCTGCGGGCGAGCGAGCCCACCACCCCTACCTCCACGAGGGCCCCGACCATGACGAACAGGCCCATGAAGAACACCAGGGTGGCCCATTCCACGTCGGCGATCGCGTCGCTGATGTCCATGCGTGAGATGGCAACCAGCGCCCCGGCACCCAACAGGGCGACCAGGGACGGCTCGAGCGAGAGCACCGAGCGACCGACGAACCCGAACATGACGAACGCCAGGACGACACCCGACTTGGCGAGAAGGCGGCCGTCGGTGATCGCCTCACGCTCGTTGAGCTCCATCAGCGCCTCGACCGACTCGGGACGGAACTTCAACGCCGATCGGAACATGAACCGGCACAGTCCGATGAGGACGACGACCAGCACGACGATGATCGGGGCGAGGTTGAACACGAAGTCGTTGAAGGTGAGCCCGGACCTCGAGGCGATGATGATGTTGGGAGGGTCTCCGATCAGGGTGAGGGTGCCGCCGATGTTGGAGGCCATCACCTCCGCGATCAGGAACGGAACCGGTGGCGCGTCGATCTGGTCACACACCAGCAGGGTCACCGGTGCGACCAGCAGCACGGTGGTGACGTTGTCCAGGAGTGCCGATGCCACAGCGGTGAGCAGGATCAGCATCACCATGATCATGAAGGGCTGTCCGCGGGCACGCTTCGCCGACCAGATCGCGACGTACTCGAAGACGCCGGTCTGCCTCAGCACTCCGACGATCACCATCATCCCCAGCAACAGGAAGATGACGTTCCAGTCCACCCCTGTGCTCTCGCTGAAGAACGCGACCTTGGCGTCGACCACTCCGAGCAGCACCATGCCGGCTGCTCCGCCGAGCGCGGCTGCCACCCGGTGGATGCGTTCGGTCGCGATCAGCACGTACGCCGCGACGAAGACGACGATGACCAGAACGGTCGTCATCAGGTGGTCGGTTCCAGGGGGAAGAGGACCTCGAAGAGGCGGCTGAGAGTCACCGCGCCCAGCACCTGGCCGTCAGCGTCCACGACGGCGACCACGGGGCTGTGCATCCGGGCCATCACCGCCGCCACCTCCAGGGTGGTCGCGTCCGGGTCGACGACCGGGAGCTTGGTGCGGTCCTGACGCTTGGGGAGCAGGTCCTGCACGGTCTTGTGGGAGAGGTGGGTCAGCAGCTCGTCGGACCTGCGCTCGTCGTAGACCCGCGCGAGGGCAGGGTCGTCCTGGACGTAGGACGGGATCATGAACCGCAGCACCTGGGAACCCGGTAGGACGGTGTAGGGAAGGCCGTCGCCGTCGCAGACGATCAGCCCAGGGCGACGGGTGTCTCCTATCGTCCGGGCCGCGGTCAACGCGTCCGTGGTCAGGCTGACGATCGGGAAGTGCTCGGCGAGCTCGCGTGCGCGCATCCCTCACCACCCGTGTGTGGTGGGAACGAGATCGAGAACTGCAGGTTCTCCCGCAGCGGTCGCGAACGCCTGGAAGGCCTCGATGAGGTCGGTTCGCACCTGGGGGCGCATCTTGTGCAGGATGCCCGTGATCTCGGTGCGGCGTCTCTCCGTGACGGCCCCCACCACTCGCTGACCCTCCTCGGTGAGCGCGATGAGCACCTCGCGACGGTTGTCCGGGTTCTCCTGCCGGCTGGTGAGGCCGACGCCCACGAGGCGGTCCACACTGCGCAGCGCCGTGGACGGGGACACGCCGAGACGTTCCGCCAGCAGGTTCAGGTTGGTGGGGTCCGGGGCGGCCAGCACGACCAGGGTTCGGAACTGGGTCAAGGTGAGCCGCTCCTCCACCTCGGCCAGTGAGCGGGCGGAGACGGCGACGAGCACCCGCGAGGCGGTGAGGACTGCGGTGACCAGCTCGTCGGTGGTGGCGTTGGTGGCGCCCGAGGCGTTGCGCTTCTGGGGACTCATCGCACCTCCTGTGGGGATCGTCGGGGTTCACCGATCCCGTGACCGATCACCCGGGTCAATCTTGCACCATGCAAAGATGCCGCAGTGCAGTCTTGCACGCATGGGTCGTGCCCCGGGGCACTAGGCACTGCAGCCTCCTGGGCGTCGTACAGCCGCTCTACCGGCTCGCCTCGCGGGCGGGCCCGGTCAGCGGTCCGGGCCGTAGAGCCCGAAGTGCAGCGCCGGATCCTTCGGGTCCCAGGTCCGGCTGAACTGCGATCGTGCGCCCATCTCGCAGACACGGCTGAGGAGGTCCTCGCCCAGGGCGATGCGGTCGGGCTCCCACGCCGAGAGGGCCTTGGCGACGTCGTCCTCCTGCGAGAGGGCGCCCGCCAGCGCCCACGCGTCGGCGGCGGCCTTGGCCGTGCCGGCGGCAGCATGCGGACGCGCGGCGAAGGCGGCGTCGCCCAGGAGGGCGACCCGGTTGAAGGCCATCTGCGGCACGGCGATGTCGAGCACCGGCTGGATGTAGGGCTGTTCGGTACTCACCACGAGCTCTGCCGCTGCGGGGGGCAGATCAGCGACAGCCCGTTGCTTCAGCTCCGCGACGTAGCGGTCCTGGACGCCCCCGGGATGGACCGAGACCGTGGCCTCGAATCCCCGCTTGTCGGTCAACATCTCCGACAGCTCGGGCCCCTCGGGCACGTTGCGGTACCAGACGAAGTTCAGCAGTCGCCTGCCCTGGTCCAGCTCGCCACCGACACCTGGAATGGGATACATGCAGATGTGCGACTGGTCTGCCACCGCGTAGGTGAGCGCATCGTGCAGCAAGCGAGCCGTCTCGGGGGAGACCTCGTCCTCGGCGACCGTGCCGCGCCACCCCACGTAGCCGGAGTAGCGAGGACGCACGTGCGGGAGCAGACGTCGCCGCCCGGTCGAGGAGATCCCGTCGGCGAAGACGACGAGGTCCGCGCGCTCGCGCCGGCCGCTGACGAACCGGAGGTCCACGCCCTGGTCATCCTGCTCCAGGCCCACGGCGAACTCACCGAGGTGGTAGCAGTCGGTGCCGAAGTCGCGGAGCAGCGTGCGGTACAGGGTCTGCCACGAGCTGAACCGCCAGGCGGCAGGCTCCTCGTGCACGACGCTGTTGTTCTCGCCGAGGTAGCGGAGCACCGAGGACCCGATGCTGACGTCCTCGACGGCGATGTCCTCGTGCCGCTCGGTGATCCACCGGACCGTGTCGGGCTGCAGCACGATGCCGGCGCCCCGTCCGTCGAGCAGCGCCGGGGTCCGTTCGAACAGGTCGACGTGGAAGCCCAGCTCCCGCAGGAGCAGTGCGCTGGTGAGACCTCCGAAGGAGCCGCCCACCACGATCGCACGCCGTTGCTCAGGCATGCGGCGTACCGCCGTCCAGCAGGTCATCTGCTCGGACGAGGGAGACGCCCCCGCCGGTGTTGTCATCGGCCTGGTTCATGTCCTTACCCTGCGTCAGGCGGGAACGGCAGGGCCATGTGTGTCGGCACAGGTCTCGCCGGGATTGCAGTGGCGTGGCACAGTCTGCGCATGGACAACCGAGAGGCCTCCGAGCTGCGTCGCTGGCTCGAGGAGATCGCCGGGATCGCTGCTGCGGTGAACCGGCCAGTCTCGCTCGAGGCGCTGCTCGACCTGGTCGCTGCGACCGCGTCCCGACTGCTGGGCTACGACTTCTGCGCGGTCCTGCTGCCCGATCCCAGCGGCACCGCCCTGCTGATCGAGGGTTCCTACGGGTTGTCGAGCAGCTACGTGCAGCAGGTCAACGCCGACCACCCGGTCATGCTCGAGGCGGGGGGTGACACACCCGCCCCGTCGAGCCGCGCCTACTTGTCGCACACGTCGGTGAAGGTCCTCGACACCGTCGCCGACACGACGTTCCTGCCGTGGGGCGGAGTGGCCCGGGAACAGGGATATCGCTCGATGATCTCGGTCCCACTTCTCGTCTCGGGCACCGCGCTGGGCACCCTGAACTGCTACAGCCGCGTGCGACAGCAGTTCGGGCCACGCGAGACCGAGCTTCTCGACATGCTCGCCGACCAGGCCGGGGTGGCGATCGTGACGGCACGCCTGCGCGAACGGGAGGCGGCGACCATCGACTCCCTGCGTGAGCTCAACGCCTCGCTCAGGGCCCAGCACGAGCTGCTGAGCCAACAGGAGGCGATCCACGAACAGCTCACCTCGGTGGCCCTGCGGGGTGGTGGCGTCGAGGGGGTCGCCCGCGCGCTCGCGGTGCTGCTGGAGCGGAGCGTGGCGGTGACCGACGAACCGTCCGGCGAGCTGATCGCCGTGGCCGGTGAGCAGGAGGGCGCTCTCGTCGTGCCGGCAGCCGACGCGGTCGTCGTGGGCCTGGAGGGAGCCCACAGATCTGCGCACGAGGTCATCGTCGACGGGGACGAGCGGATGGTGGTGGCTCCGGTCCTCCTGGGGTCGGAGACGGTGGCCCGGATGTGGCTCCCCGGCATCCTCACCGACCTCTCCGTCCTGGACCTCAGAGCCCTCGAGCAGGCAGCCACCGTCTGCGCCCTGGAGCTCCTGCGCGGTCGCACGGCCTTGGAGGTCGAGTGGCGGCTCTCGGGGGAGGTCCTCACCGACCTCCTGACCGGCAACCCCGCGGCTGTCAGCACCTTGACCGAGCGAGCCCATCGCCTCGGCTACGACCTCTTCGCGCCCCACGCGGTCCTCGTCGCCGGTGCGCACGGCCCGGGAGGCGAGCCCACACCCCAACGGGTCCTCTCCGTGGCTCGCTCGCTCGCCTCCCGGTCGAGTCCACGTGCACTGGTCAACCTGGTAGGTGACGACGTCGTAGCCCTGTGGCCCGCCGCCGACGCGGCCGAGCCCGCGGCCAGGGCCGAGGAGCTGCGACGGTTGCTGCGGCGGGCTGACCCGGGCGCACGGGTGACGGTGGCGATCGCGCCTGCGTGCTCGACGCTCGCCGACTACCCGGCAGCCTTCCGGCGGGCGAGGGGAGCCCTGGCGATGGCCCGGGCGCGCGATGCCGCCGACGCGGTGGTCTCGCTCGGCTCGCTCGGGCTGCACGGACTCCTTCTCCAGGTCGAGGACGTGGGGGAGCTCGTCCGGTTCGCCGACGACATGCTGCGACCATTGCGGGAGCAGGACGCTGCCCGCGGCACAGCCCTCGAGAGGACCCTGCGCGTCTACCTGGAGAACGACCTGAACACTGCGGCCACCGCGGCCGCGCTCTTCGTGCACGTCAACACCGTGGGTCTGCGGATCCGACGTGCCGAGCAGCTCCTGGGGATCTCCACCTCCCACGTCCTGACGCTGGCCGAGCTGCAGGTGGCGCTGAGCGCTGACCAGGTCGCGGCCGCCTCACCGGGCCTCGAGCGCCGGTGAGCTGCCGGCCACGTCGGGACCGAGGGTGTGTCCGCGTCGGGTGGAGGTGGGTCGGGCGAGCAACGGCGCCACCCACAGCAGGGCGAGCATCACCAGCGCCGTGGAGGTCCGGCCCTGCTCGATCGCGGCACCCATGAGCGGGGTCCCGACGACGATCAACGCGTTGGCCTGGCTGTTGAGCAGTCCCACGGCCGCGGCCGGCCGGTCCGGGCGCCGCGCCTGACCCGCGAGGATGACCCCTGCGAAGGGGAGTCCGCTCAGCACCCCCAGCGCCAACATCGCCAGCACGGCGATCCAGGAGGCTGACGGAATCACCAGGGCCGCGGTGGCTGCCGAGCATCCCAGGAGCGAGAGCACCGACAGGAGGCCGACCCGCTCGGGGAAGTGCCGAGCCAGGTGGCCACCGAGAGGACGGCTCACCACGGACAGGCCCAGGATCACCGACCCCGTGAGCGCAGCACCCCCGCGGCTAAACCCCCACGAGTCCTCCAGGAAAGTCACCGCCCAGTTGCTCAGGACGACGCCGAGTCCCAGCGTGACCGCGTGGACGGCGGCCAGGCGGTGCAGCTCACCGTCGCGCAGCAGTGAAGGCCTCGGGGCGGGCGGGACAGGGGTGGTCGTCGTGCCTCGCCGTCCGGTCGGGCTGCTGGCTGGCAGCCGTACGACCACAAGCAGTGCAACCGACGCGATCCCGGCGCTGGTCAGCCAGGCGGCGCGCCACCCCAGCGCGTACTCCGCGAGCGGAACCATCAGCACCGCCAGTCCGGAGGCGGCCAGGGCGACACCGCCGAAGACGCCCATCCCCGATGCCCCCGAGCCGCTGCTGCGCGCGAGCTCGGCCCCTGACACGAAACAGACGGCGTACCCGACGCCGGCGAGCGCGCGGCAGAACAGGGCCAACCACAGCAGGGGGGTCGTCGAGGCGGCGAGGTGCGCCAGCACGACCAAGGTGAGCCCGAGCACCGCCGCAACCTGTACTCCGACCCGGTCGACGAAGCTGCCTGCCGGCATCTGGAGCGCGGCGTAGGGAATCGCCAGTGCGGTGGTCATGAACCCGATCGCTACGAGGCCGACGTCGTAACCCGTAGCCAGGCCTGCTGCACCCGCTCCTGCGGCGGTCATCGCCCAGCCGGACGAACCGCCCAGGAGGCACGCCAGGGCCAATGCCGACCGCGCGGTGGGTGGGGGAGCTGTCACGACCTATCGCCCCTCGTCCGGATGTGACGGAGCGGTCAGCATGTCCGTCGTGGATCGGGGGTGCACTCACGTGTCCCGTCATGCTGCAACGCCGAGCGTGCCGCTGGGCATCAGTGCCACACCGCCGGGACCGCCACAGAATGTGGGGAACCGCCACCGTTTCCTTGAGGAGGACACGTGAGACTCGGATACTTCGCGATGCCGATGCACCCGCTGGGCCGTGCCTGGGCCGACACACTGCGTGAGGACCAGGAGGCGGTCGTGCTCGCGGACCGGTTGGGATTTCACGATGCCTTCATCGGTGAGCACCTGACCGACCAGTACGAGAACATCACGAACAGCCTCCTGTTCCTGGCCACCCTGATCCCGCAGACGACGCAGATCCGTCTGGGCACGGGCACCACCAACCTGTCGCACCAGCACCCGGTCCTGGTGGCGGTGAACTCCGCCATGTTCGACCACCTGTCCGGTGGCCGGTTCATCCTCGGGGTCAGTCCCGGGGCCCTGCCCTCGGACGCAGAGGTGCTCGGCATCCTGGCCGAGGACCGCAACCAGATGTTCGGGGAGGCGGTGGACGTCGTCACCCGCATGTGGCAGGACGAGGCGCCCTACGACATCGACCTGCCGGGCAACCGTTTCAAGGTCACCACCGCCACGACGTTCGACGCCGCGAACGGCATCGGGATCGTCCCCCGGCCACTGCAGACCCCGCGCCCGGAGATCGTGGGCACGGTCGTCGCGCCCTTCTCCAAAGGGGTCGTCGCCATGGGGTCGAAGGACTTCCACCCGTTGTCGGCCAACTTCCTGCTGCCGCAGTGGGTGGGCACGCACTGGCCCAACTACGTCCAGGGCAAGGAGTCGGTAGGGGAGTACGCCTCGACCCAGGACTGGAGAGTGGCGCGCACGATCTTCGTCTCCGACGACGCCGCCACAGCAGAGCGGTACGGCCGCGAGGACGCCGACAGCCCCTACCGGTTCTACTACAGCAAGATGCTCGCCAAGATGCAGAAGCTCGGTCGGTTGGGCCTGTTCAAGACTCACCAGGACCAGCCTGACGAGGAGATCACTCTCGACTACGTGCTGGACAAGCTCGTGCTCACCGGCACCCCGGACTCGGTGGCCGAGCAGGTGCTGGCGCTTCGCGAGGAGACCGGGGACTTCGGTGAGCTGGTCTATGCGGGCCTGGACTGGGTCGACGCCGATCTGGGACGCCGCTCGATGGAGCTGATGGCGGAGCAGGTGATGCCTCGGGTCAACGAGGCCCTTGGCCGTGGTGACCGCCAGCCGGCACCGGTCGGAGCCCAGGTCTGAATGGTGGACAGGAACCGTATGCCTCCGTTGGACCCCGCCGAGCTGGACGAGGACCAGGCCGCGGCCCTGGACAGGATCCTCAGCGGACCGAGGGGAGCGCTGGTCGGACCATTCACCGTGCTGCTGCGCACGCCGGTCCTGATGGACAGGGTCCAACAGGTGGGCGCCTACCTGCGCTACGAGAAGGCCCTCGACCCGCACCTGTTCGAGATGGTGGTGCTGATGGTCGCGCGTCGATGGGACCAGGAGTTCGAGTGGGCCCATCACCAGCCGCTTGCTCTCGCCTCCGGACTCGAGCCCCACGTGGTGCAGGCGATCGGTGAGGGTCGCCGTCCCGACACCGACGACCAGGAGGTCCTGACCCTGTGGCAGGTGGTCCACGAGGTCCAGGCCGCGGGCAGGGTCGAGGATCCGACGTACGCCGCGGCGCTGGCTCTGTTCAGCGAGGCGAGCCTGGTCGAGGTGGTGGTGACGGTCGGCTACTACACGACCTTGGCTCTGGTGATGAACGTGGCAGGAACCCCTGCGGAGCCCGGCGCCGCCCTTCCTGCCCGTCTCGCGGCACCGCTGTCGTGATGTACGCCGACCCAGCGCTCACGTTGCACCACGAGGGAGTCGGCCCCCCGGTTCTCCTGCTCCATCCGCTCGGGGTGGACCGCAGCGTGTGGCAGCCGGTGGTGCCGGGCCTCGAAGGCTTCACGGTGCTCACGTGCGACCTGCCAGGGCACGGCGAGACGCCGGCCCTGGATCGCCCCATGCTGGTCGACGAGGTCGCGGACAAGGTGGCCTCGACACTGGAGGGCCGCGGTCCCGTGCACGTGGTGGGGGTCTCTCTCGGAGGTGTGGTCGCGCTGTCCTTGGCGGCACGACATCCCCGTCTCGTCGAGCGTCTCGTGGTGGTCGACGCCGTCGAGGTCTACCCCCTGGCCATGAAGCAGATGTGGATCGATCGTGCCCGCCTCGTGCGCACCATCGGCCTGGAGCCAGTGGTCGCCTCCACCGTCGAGCTCTGGTTCACGTCGTCGGCAGTGGACGAAGGACTGGAGATCGTGGGAGGCGTCCGCCGCTTGCTGCGTGCGACCGACCCGGAGGGGTACGCCCGCTCCTGTGAGCTGCTGGCGTCGGTAGACACAGGACCGCTCCTGACGGCGATCACCGCCCCGACCCTGGTGGTGTGCGGTGTGGATGACGCCCCCGCCTTCACCGAGGCGGCACCGCGTCTGGCGGCCACCATCGCGGACGGCAGGCTCGCGTGGCTCGAGGAGGCTCGGCATGCGGGGGCCGTCGAACGGCCCGAGGCGTTCGCCGCGCTGGTCCGGTCATTCCTCCTCGAGGAGTCGGATCATGCGTAGCGCCACCTGGAGCTCGGTGCTCCGTTCCTGCAGGGGCCGTCCCAGGAGCTCTGCTGCCTTGACGAGACGGTTCCGGACCGTGTGCTCGTGCAGGAAGAGCTTCTCTGCGGTGGTCACGTGGCTGCCCCACCGAAAGGACGCCTCCAGCGTCTCCCGTAGCCGGGCAGCCTGTTCGTTCGCCTCCGCGAGCGGGCCGAGCTCGTCCTCCACGAACCGGCGCGCCAACGACGGTTCGCGCATGAGGAGCACCTCCAGGCTCACGTCGCGGTGGCGTAGGAGTCGGGGAGAATGAACCTGCCCCCAGGCCTTGCGCACCCCCTCGATCTCGAGCACCTGCTGCCACGTGTGCCGCAGTCCCCCCGGACCGCTGCGAACGTCACTGACCGAGGCCAGGACGTCCAGCGCGGACACGTGATCGAGCAGCCCCTGCAACGATCCGGTGCCCCATCCGCTGGGGCGTCCGAGCCAGATCACCGAGCTGGAGAGGTCGACGGCGTGCACGAGGACGTCGCGAGTCCGGCTCGCGCTGCGCAGTCCCGCCATCATCTGCATGGCTGCCCCTTCTGCCACCCCCGGAAGCAGGACCGCAACGTGGGCACCTGCCAGTGGGTAGTCGAGGATGACGAGATCGGAGGGGGACAGGGGAGACCCGTCCTCGCGCAGCAGCTGTCGGACGAGCCCGCTCCGGACGTGGGCGCGGGAGCGGCTCAGGGCCTGATCGGTGCGGGCATAGCTGTCGGCGACCTGCGACGCGGCATGATCGTGGTAGGTCAGGAGCAACGAGGTCAGGGTGTGCAAGGCAGCCAGGGCCTCGCTGCGGGGCAGGTCCTCGGCTTCGGCATGCGCCACCAGTCGCTTCGACCATTCCTCCCACATGGCGAGGAAGCCGACCCGGTAGGAGCGCTGGAGCGAGGTCTGAGGGACCCGCAGCTGGGCTTGAACGGCAGCGAAGGCGAACGGCTCGACGAGCCTCACGTCCTCGAGGTCCTGACGTCCGCAGAGCACGTCCTGGAGCGCCCGGAGGTTCTCGGCCACGCTCGCCTGCAGGCGCTCGACGAACTCGACGTGACCGCGAAGGTGTGGGAACGCCGCCTCGAGGTCGCGGCCCACGACCACCTCGGCGATCTGGTCGAGATCGACACCGTCCGCCACCAGTCGAGCCCAGTCGGGGAGTCGGTCCTCGGAACGAGCCGGCTGGAGCGAGCCGTGGGTAGACGGGTCGATGGTCACGAGCGGCTCCGCCGAGGCCACGCAGGACTGTGTCGGCCACCACATCGCGAGAGCGTCACTGTGTCAGCACACATGGTGGCGTACGTCACTGCCGAGACATGGTGGGAGCAACCTGCTCGTCCCAGAGACCTCGATCGGAGGCAGCCCGTGAGAAGTGCCGATCCTCTCCGGACGGCTGACATCTCAGGCCCCTCCGGCGGTGCGGACACGGTCAGTGGTCGAACGCTTGACGAGGCTCGTCGCGAACACCTGCTCGCGGCCGGTGCCGAGGGGGCTCTCGTTCTCGATGCGCTCCACGAGCATCCGGGTGGCCGACCTGGCCATGTCGTCGAGGGGTTGTCGCACCGTGGACAGCTGGAAGACCTCCCAGGACGCCATCGGCACGTCGTCGAAGCCGAGGATCGAGGCGTCTTCGGGGACCTGGACGCCCAGCGACCTGGCCGCGTCGATCGCCCCGAACGCAATGATGTCGTTGCCGCACAGGATCGCGGTCGGCGCGGAGTCGAGACGAAACAGCTCACGGGCATGCTGGTAGCCGCTCTGGTGGGAGTAGGCACCTTCCCGCACCAGGGTCGCGTCCACCTCGACCCCCGCGTCGTCGAGTGCTTGGGTGAAGCCGGCCATCCGATCCCGGCACGTCGAGGTGTTCGCAGGCCCCGTGATCACGCCGATCCGCCGATGCCCGAGGTCGAGCAGGTGACGTCCGGCCAGTCGTCCTCCCTCGTGGTTGTCGGCCATCACGCGGTCCACGTCCATGCCGTCGACGTACCGGTTGAGCAGGACCACGGGCAGGTCCTGTCCTCGCACGGACTCGGTGAGACGCGATCCCAACGTGGCCGTCGTGACCAGGACGCCGTCGATGGAGCGGTCCAGCAACCGGCTCAGGGCCTCCTGACCGGTGGGGATGTCCGTGCGTTCGGCGAAGAGCACGACCCGGTAGCCCATCAGGCGCAGCTCGTCGTGGATCGGGGTCAGCAGCGAGGGGAAGAACGGGTTGGTGAGATCAGCGACGACGACGCCGATCGTTCGGGTCCGTTGCGGCGCCGGGGGCGGAGCAGACGCAAGTCGGTATCCCAGCCGCTGGGCGGCAGCCTCGATCTGTCTCCTGGTGTCCTCGCGAACCCGTGGGTCACCGCGCAGGGCACGAGACACCGTGGACTGCGAGACGCCGACCTCGGCGGCGACCGTCGAGCTGGTGGTCACCCTCGGCCGCGGCCCGCGTCGCCGAACGGCCGGCGCTTTCGGCGGGTTCTTCGCCGCCGACGAGGTCTCCCTCACCATGATGCACCCCGAACGCTCATGCCTGTTGCCCCTGCCTGCCCGTTCAATGACTACTTTATGCACAATCTAGTTGTGACGCTGATGGGTGTCAAGGCTGGCCGTTTCCTCAAGCCTGTAGACGGTTTCAGCCGCATCGCGCTCCTCCTGGGTGCTGCCGTGGAGAACTACGGAAGTACAACAAGTTCAACTTCATCCACAAAAATGCTTGACGTTGCACACCAAGGCGGGGCAGTGTCACACGTCACACCCGGAGTCCGCCGAGACCGTCGCGTCCAGCGGACCAGCTGCACCGGGACCTTTCACGAGACACCGCTCCTCACCCAACCGAGAGGCACGACATGAGCACCCCACGCACCGTCAGAAGCAACCGATGGAAGCTGGTCGCGGCCCTGGCCGCGGGAGGACTGGCCCTGAGCGGCTGCGCGTCGCGCCCAGCAGCCACCTCAGGCGGCGGTGAGGCCAAGGACGCCGGCGGCGTCGTCAACATGGTGATGGCCCCGGACCCGGTGTGGAAGTGGATGGAGGACCAGGGCATCAAGCAGGAGATGGAGCAGGCGGCGAAGATCCAGATCCTCACCTCGTCCTCGTGGGACGAGTTCGGCGTCTACGCCGGGGGCCATGCCGACGTCGTCTCCGCTGCCTCCTACGAGGTGCCCGAGCTGCAGAAGCAGACCGGCGAACCGGCCACCATCTTCGGCAAGTTCAACTCCGACCGCAGCATCCTCGCCGTGCCGAAGGGCAGCACCGCGAAGGACCTCTGCGACCTCAAGGGCAAGAAGATCGTCACCCACAGCGCCGTCTCGATCACGATCATGTGGGGCGTTTTCGCCAAGGAGTTCTGCAACCTCGACCTGCGCGCCGGTGGCGGCGACTTCGAGCTCGTCGTGACCGACCCCCAGAACGCCGCCGGGCTTATCGCCCGTGGTGACGCGGACGCCGGTCTGCTGCTGCCCGACTTCTCCATCCCGCAGCTCTCGAGCGGCGCTCTTCGTCCGCTGTACGACTCCAAGTCGGTCTCGCAGATCTACGCGGAGAAGTTCAGCTCCGACCCGGAGGAGACCACTCACCCGCAGAACAACGTGTTCGTGGCACGCAAGGCCTGGGTGGAGAAGAACCCGAAGGAAGCGGCATTCCTGATCAAGGTGTGGGACCGCGGCGTTCAGGAGTGGGCCAAGAACAAGGCCAAGATCATCGAGGCCTACCCCGAGGACTTCGCCGCCGAGACGGCGCCCGAGAAGAAGTTCATCAAGGACTGGCTGAACAACACCTATGACTGGTTCGTTCCGACCACCTACCTCGACGAGGCCTGGGTCAAGAGCGAGACCGAGCTGTTCGACCTGATGAAGAAGACCGGTTTCGTCGAGAAGGACATCCCGACGCCGGACTTCACCATCCTCCCGAAGAGCTGAACTCCGAGGCGTTGAAGGAGCAGACGTGACCGACCAACTGTTGGAGCGACCACCCGACCTGGTGGTCAAGGTGGAGGCCGGGGAGGCCACCGCCCGCAAGAGCGCCTCGCGCCGCAAGCTGCGCCAGACCGCTTTCGTGGTGGCCGGGTGGATCGCGATGGTGGTCGTGTGGGAGTTCGGGTCATGGTGGTTCGGCAGTCGGATCCTGCCCCGACCGCACGAGGTGCTGCTGGAGATGTGGGACATCATCCGCAGCGGCAACTTCGCCGCGGACTTCACCGCCAGCGTGCTCAAGACCTTCGCCGGCTTCGGTGTCGCGGCTGCCGTAGGCGCTCCCGTCGGCTACCTGATGGGTCGCTACGGCTACTGGCGGGCCTTCTTCCACGATGGCGTCACCGTCGCGGGGACGATCCCCGCGATTGTCTACGCGGTGCTGTCGCTGATCGTGTTCGGTCTCTCGAACCTGGGGCCGATCCTGGCGGTTGCCCTGGTCTCGGCGCCCTATGTCGCGCTCAACGTCGCTGAGGGCATCCGCGGTGTGGACAAGTCGTTGATCACCATGAGCGAGGCGTTCGGTCGTAGCCAGAAGCAGATCCGCCGTGAGGTCCTGATCCCGACCATCGTCCCGTTCGTCTTCGCCGCCATCCGGATGTGCTTCGCCGTCGCCTGGAAGGTGGAGGCGCTGACCGAGGTCTTCGGTGGCCGCAACGGCGTCGGCTTCCAGATCCGCACGCAGTACCAGCTCTACTCGATCGCGGGTGTGCTGGGGTGGATGTTCCTCTTCATCGCCTTCATGCTCGTCATCGAGCGACTTGTCCTGGCCAAGGCCGAGGCACGCCTCCTCGCCTGGCGTCCCGAGGAGAGGAGCACCGCGCTGTGAGCACCGTGATGGAGTCCCGGCGGAAGTCCACGACAGAGATCGCCGAGAACACCCCGCAGTGGAAACGTGTCCTCACCTCCGACACGGCGGCCCGGCTCACCGCGGGCCTTGCCTTCTTCGTCCTCTGGATCGCTGTGTCCGCACTCTTCGGGCGGGTGCCGGGTCCGGTCGAGGTGGTGAGAGGCCTGGTCGACGAGTTCTCTCGTGGCGAGGTGTTCGGCAACTTCGGTGTCACGCTCTACCGCTTCGCCGTGGGGGTGGCACTGGCCACGGTGGTCGGCATCATCGTCGGCGTGATGATGGGCCTCTCGCAGCTGTCCCGGGCGTTCTTCGAGAGCCCTGTTCTCGTGGGCCTGTCGATCCCGGCGATCATCTGGTCCTTCCTGACCGTGATGTGGTTCGGCTTCGGCGACCTGAGCCCCATCATCACGACCTTCCTGACCGCCGTGCCCTTCGTGGTCATCAACGTCGCACAGGGCGTTCGCGGGGTCTCCCGGGACCTGCGCGACATGTCCGCGACCTACAAGGTGCCCGTAGGGCGACGGATGCGCGACCTCGTGCTCCCCGCAGTGACCGGGTACGTCGCCGCCGGCATCCGCTTCGCGGTGATCATCGGCTGGAACGGAGTCCTGCTTGCCGAGTGGTTCGGCGGATCCGGGGGTGTCGGCTACCGCGCTCGTTTCTGGTACGACGCCAACCGGTACGGCGGGTTCGCCGCCTGGGTCGTCCTGTTCGTCGGCTTCATCGTGATCCTCGACCGGCTCGTCCTGGACCGGGCCATCACCCGTGCCTTCCGCTGGCGCGACAACGCGGCTTGATCTCGGCGTCCGCTCGTCTCACCATCCACCGTTTCGTCGTACGTCGTCACCGTCAGGAGATTTCCATGGCCGTCCTCACCGTGAGTGACCTGAGCAAGACCTTCAACGTGGGTACCCCCCGCGCCAGCCGCGTGCTGGACAACATCTCGTTCGAGGTGAAGGGCCAGACGTTCGTCTCGATCGTCGGTCCCTCGGGCTGCGGCAAGAGCACGCTGCTCAACATCATCTCCGGGGTGGAGGAGCACACCTCGGGGGACATCACCCTGAAGAGTGACCAGGGTGGGCCGGCTCGCATGGGCTACGTCTTCCAGGACCCGCGCCTGCTGCCGTGGCGCAGCGTCATGAAGAACATGATGTACGTCCAGGACGACCACAACGAGGAGACGAGGGAGCGCGCCCGTCACTACCTCGACATGGTCGGTCTCAGCAAGAACGCCGACTTCTACCCCGGCCAGCTCTCCGGCGGCATGCAGCAGCGTGTGGGAATTGCTCGCGCCTTCGCGGTCGAGCCGGACCTGCTGCTGATGGACGAGCCGTTCAGCCACCTCGATGCCATCACCGCCCGCGGACTGCGGGCCCAGCTCCAGGACATCTGGGACCAGTCGAAGAAGACGGTCGTCTTCGTCACCCACGACGTGGTCGAGGCGGTCGAGCTCTCCGACCGCATCATCGTGCTGCAGCCCGGCGGGCGGATCTACGAGGACATCACGATCGACCTGCCGCGGCCCAGGCGTCAGTCGGACCCCACCGTGGCCACACTGCAGGCCGAGGTGCTCGCACGCCTGGAGAAGATGAAGGCCGCCACCCAGGTGGCCTGACCGACCTGCACCGGCCGGCAGACACGGCCTGCACCGGACGCGCGCCCTCCCGGCCGTGCCTATCGACGAGATCCATCGACCAACCCATCTGGAGCCCCCATGAGCAAGCAGCTGAAGGCTGCCCCCGGCGTCAGCCTCGACGCCGGGGAGCAGGAAGCCGTCCGCGACGTCGTACGCACCGTGATCGAGGAAGTACGCCGCGAGGGCGACGCCGCAGTGCGTCGCTACTCCGCGAAGTTCGACGACTGGTCGCCCGAGTCGTTCCTCCTCGGCCGTGACGAGGCCGAGAAGATCGTCGCCGACCTCCACGAGCAGGTGGTCTCGGACATCCTCGAGGTGCAGGCCAACGTGCGTCAGTTCGCTCAGCTGCAGCTGGAGTCGATGCACTCGTTCGAGACCGAGGTCGCCCCGGGCGTCCACCTCGGCCAGAAGCACCTGCCGATCAGGGCCACCGGGGCCTACGTCCCCGGGGGCCGCTACGCGCTCACCGCCTCGGCCCACATGACGGTCGTGACCGCCAAGGTCGCCGGGGTGGAGCGGGTCACCGCCTGCACCCCCCCGATCCGCGGCGAGCTCCCCGTGGCGACGATCGCCGCACTGCACCTCGCCGGCGCGGACGAGATCTTGATGCTCGGGGGCGTGCAGGCGGTGGCCGCGCTCGCCCTGGGCACCGAGACGATCGGTCGCGTCGACCTGCTGGCCGGTCCGGGCAACGCCTACGTCGCCGAGGCCAAGCGCCAGCTGTTCGGAGAGGTCGGCATCGACCTGTTCGCCGGTCCGACCGAGATCCTGGTCATCGCGGACGAGGCCGCCGACCCGTTCGTGGTGGCCGTGGACCTGCTCAGCCAGGCCGAGCACGGACCCGACTCGCCCGCCATTCTCATCTCCACGTCCGAGGACGTGGCGCGTCGAGCGATGGAGCACGTCGAGAAGCTGTTGCCGGGTCTGTCCACCAACGACATGGCCGGTCCGGCGTGGCGCGACCACGGGCAGGTGCACGTCGTGGACTCCCTCGACGAGGCGTTCGCCCTCGCGGACACCTTCGCGAGCGAGCACGTGCAGGTCTTGACGGCCGAGCCGCGGCTCGCGCTCGAGCGGATGAACCACTACGGCGCGCTGTTCCTCGGCGAGGGCACCTGCGTGTCCTACGGCGACAAGGTCATCGGCACCAACCACGTGCTCCCCACCCGTGGGTCGGCGCGCTACACCGGTGGCCTGTGGGTCGGCAAGTACCTCCGCACGGTGACCTACCAGGAGGTCACCGATCCCTCGGCCAGCGCGCGGCTGGGCGAGCTGTGCGGGCGCACCGCTCGCGTCGAGTCCTTCGAGGGCCACGCTCGCTCCGGCGACGTCCGCGCCGCGAAGTACGGCGACGCCACGTTGTCGTGGGCAGACCAGACGCCCGCCCTCACCTGATCCTGCACCCATCCTTCTTGACGAGAGGCCCCAGATGACCAGCAACACCCGCCCCGGACGCACGGTCGACATCCACGCCCACGTGTTCACGCCCGAGTGCCAGGCCCTGGTCGAGGGGCTGATGTCTCCAGAGATGGAGCCCTTCAGCTACTTCGGCGGCGACGAGACCAACGCCTACCAGGTGGAGCACGTCAAGGAGATCTTCCCGAAGGCGACCGACCCGGCCGTGCGGTTGGCCGACATGGACGAGATGGGCATCGACGTCCAGGCCATCTCGGTGGCGCCTCCCGGGTACTTCTACTGGGCTGACCCCGAGCTGGCTCGTGAGCTGTCCCGGATGCAGAACGAGAACCTGGCCAAGATCGTGGCCGACCATCCCGACCGGTTCGTGGGTCTTGCCACCGTGCCTCTGCAGGACGTGAGCTCTGCCGTGGAGGAGCTCGAGCGCACGGTGAAGGACTACAACTTCCGCGGCGTGGAGATCAACACCAACGTGATGGGGCTCGACCTCGACGATCCCCGTTTCCGTCCGTTCTTCGCCAAGGCCGAGGAGCTGGACGTCGTGGTGCTCCTGCACCCCAACGGCTTCACGGGCGGGGAGCGGCTGCGGAAGTACTACCTGACCAACGTGGTCGGGAACCCGCTGGACACCACGCTCGCCCTGACGAAGATCATCCATGGAGGAGTGCTGGAGGACCACCCGGACCTCAAGCTGGTCGCGGTCCACGGTGGCGGGTACCTGCCGTTCTACTCCTCCCGGATGGATCACTCCTACGACCTGCGTCCCGAGGGGCGCCACCACATCTCGCGTCCGCCGAGCACCTACCTCAAGCAGGTGTACGTCGACTGCCTGGTCTTCGACTCGGTGCACCTCGAGTTCCTGATCCAGCAGATGGGTGCGGACCACGTCGTGGTCGGCACGGACTACCCCTTCGACATGGGCCACTACGACCCCCTGGGCCAGATCGACGGGGTCACGTCCTTGTCCGACGAGGACCGCGAGGCCATCCGGGGTGGCACCGCGGCTCGCCTGCTCAAGCTCGACGACTGAGCGGCTCGGACCGCATGGGAGCGATCCGGGTTGCCGTCGTCGGTCTCGGCTGGTGGGGACAGAACATCATCGAGCAGCTGACCTCCAGCGCGCTGTTGGAGGTCGTCACCGGTGTCGACCCGGACCCCACCAGTCGCGAGCGGGCCGAGACGCTCGGCGTCGACACCACGGCCGACCTCGCCTCGGTCCTCGATGACCCCGGCATCGACGCGGTCATCCTGTGCAGCCCGCACCGGCTGCACGTCGAGCAGGTCATCGCGGCTGCGCGTGCCGGCAAGCACGTCTTCTGCGAGAAGCCTTTCAGTGCCCACGCTGCCGACGCAGAGCGCGCGCTGCAGGCGGTGGAGGAAGGGGGTGTGCGACTGGGAATCGGGCACGAGCGGAGGTTCGAGCCGGCCGTGGTGCAGCTGCGAGAGCTCCTGCGCTCGGGCCACCTGGGCGTGCCACTCGTCTTCGAGGGCAACTTCAGCCAGGACAAGTTCCTGTCGCTGCCTGCTGACAACTGGAGGCTGTCGAACGAGCACGCACCGGTCGGGCCCCTTTCCGCGACCGGGATCCATCTGGTCGACCTGGCGATCGCGATCATGGGAACGCCCCGTCAGGTGTGGGCCTGTCTCTCCACCCGCGCCACCTCGTTCGAGAACGGTGACAACCTGACGGTCACGATGACGTTCGCCGAGGGGGGTACGGCGGTGATCACCGCCGTGCTCACGACCCCCTTCATCGGACGCGTGTGTGTCATGGGGTCGCAGGGCTGGATGGAGATCCGCGACCGGAGCCACCCCGAGTCGCCCACCGGGTGGGACGTCACGACCACGCGACGCGGAGGTTCACCCGAGCTGCGGTTCTTCGAACCGGCACCGGCGGTCAGGACCAACCTCGAGGCGTTCGCCCGGTCCGTGCTGGACGGAACCGACTATCCGGTGACCCTGGACGAGATCCGCTCCAACGTGCGCGCGTTCGAGGCGATCACACGCTCCGCCTCGACAGGACTGGTGGAGAAGGTCTGACCTCCGGCGTCGAGCACCACGACGGTCATCGGGGCAGCGCCGATGCTCCGCGCGTGCTGGAGCGTCGCTTCCGCGATCGTGTCCGCTTCGGTGAGCTTCATCGTGAGCTGCTCTCGTCCAGGATCTCGAGGATGGCGGCGGCGGAGTCACCGAGACCGGCATCGACGCCACGTTCGTAGAGGGGGAGGGACGCGTCGAGCACCGGTGTCCGGAGCCCGACGGAGTCGGCGAGCTCCTGGACGAGGCCCACGTCCTTGACGAACATCGAGACCTTCGCCGTCGCGGGCAGGTAGTTCCTCTCGACCATCATCGGCCCGCGCTTGTCGAAGATGACGGACCCGCCAGCACCGTCGCGGACCGTGTCGTAGAGCTGTTGCGGGTCGAGGCCTGCGCGGACACCGAGGGCGAAGGCCTCGGCGGTCGAGGCGTTGTGGACGGCGACCAGCAGGTTGGCCACGAGCTTCATCGTCATCCCGTTGCCGAACGGTCCCACGTGCTGCACGGAGCGCGCCACGACCTCGAGCACGGGCCGGACCACGTCGAAGGACGCCGGGTCACCGCTACCGAGAACGACGAGGTCGCGCTGGAGCGCCTGGGCGCCGGTGCCGCTGAGGGGACAGTCGAGCAGCACCACCTGGGCTTCCGCGAGGAGGTCGCGACAGGCACCCTTGACCTTGAGGGAGAGCGTCGAGGTCTCCACGACGATCAGGCCCGGTCGGGCTGCGGTTGCCAGCTCCTTGCACACGAGCAGAGCG